>JBBSNU010000111.1:0-10564 GCA_038260455.1 Chroococcales cyanobacterium
AGTGGCATTTCGGTTGCTTGGGCTAATAGGGGCTTTAATCGATCGATCGCGGTGTCGTAGAGCAATAGCATTAAATCTTGGGGAATATACAATATATTTGCTGGGATCATTATCCAAACCTGTCGGAAACTAGCCTGATTATTAAGGATAACTCTTGAGGGCTACTCGGCCCACAACTGGGCGCGGTCGCTGTTTGAACTTTGCCGGCGACAGGCTATTGACATGATGGTCTTTTTATGATAATACACCGACGACCAACAGATGCTGGGATGGGTAGTGTCGATCGGGAAGCGGGAAAATGGGTCGCAGTTGGGCAGGCGGGACTTTTTTACAGATTTGACTTAGTGCGGGATGACCGAATGCGGAACAAATGCACGACAAATAAGGTTTGAGCCAGGATCGCCATTCAGACAAGAATCGCCTGAAACCATTGCTGTGTATAGTGTTTGTCTAACGGGTACGGCAGGACTTGAACCTGCGGCTCGCTGCTTAGAAGGCAGCTACTCTATCCAACTGAGTTACGCACCCAACTCAAAAAATCGCTAACAATATTATTGTATCGGTGCAGTGTGCGATCGAGCAAGTAAATATCTGATAATTTATGCAGAAATCGGTTTGAACTAGGAAAATAGGGCATCGAGGGCGATCGCTCAAAGGTCAAAAACCAAGACAATAGGAGCGATCGTATTACCAAAAAACCAGATCTAGTCTCCTGATTTTAGGCACAAGTCGAGCCTCAGTGACTAACTTGTCGCTCATGAGCGATGTTTGGTAACATTCGGCTCAACTTGATATTTGATCAAAATGTGGTAGAACTAGGAGTGAAAGACTCAGGTGCAAATCCCTGATGGTACGGAGCCAATATATAAGGTTCCTCTACGACATCAAAGCAAAATAGTCGATCGCCCGATCGGTACGATCGCGAAAATCAAGCGTTGCCAGTACAGCAGTCGCTGGTGCGCGGGGAATTTTCCTTAGCTAGCGGGCGTGGGAATCCCCACGACCTAACCTTTGATAGGCGGGTGGGATGAAAGCCTGGTTTGTGTGTTGGATGGAAGGTTGACCGATTCCGTTGGCGTAGCCCGCCGAAGGCGTAGGACAGGAAAACCTTCACAGCCTGAACAAACAATCTTTGATATACTGCAAAAACAGTGGGGCTGGATGTGTTCCTCACTATAAAACGCCGAGCGAGAGAAACATTTTGGAGTACCTCGAAGGAAGATCTCGATATCCTTAACAGGACTCAGATGCCTACGCTGTAATCTTTGATTCAGAGTAGGAGCGTCACCAAAAAAGGATCGCAACGCTTGAGGAGGGCAATCCTGCTAATGTCAGTGGACTCATTAAATCAAGAATCCCCAAAACCGTAAAGGCTAGGGGAACGTCACAAGCACAGCACCTCGGCCATGACAGGAGTCAAATCGCAGTGTCATGTTTATTCTGAAACGGCAGGACGTTGAAATAACCAATTATCAACATCCAAAACGGGATCAACAAATTCCCATTCTCAATTATCAGGGGCAGACTTTTCGCCTGATCAGCGCCTTCAACGGCAAACAAGCAGAAGACGCCAGAGCCTTGTGGCGGGACTTAACCGACAACCGAGGCAAAGCCTGCGTTCTGCTAGAAGAGCCGGATAGATATAGCGTCTGGGGAAAAGTCCGTTTAGATCAGCTTGCGGGTGAAGAACAAGCAGGTACAGAATCTGCGTCATCACCCCTGTTCGCGCAGGGTTGCCTGCTGCTGCTCCAAGCTGTTTACTTCGACGTAGAAGACCTCTTAGGCGCAAGGCAAGCCGCATCGTTTCAGAAAGATATCGCCAAGATATTTCAGCAGGGCAACTTCCCCCAGGCAGACTCGGCTGATGCGATCAAAAATTGGCTGACCGTTAGTCCCTTGCAAAATCATAAGGTGCCCCCTTGGCAAGAGCAACATCTCAAAACCTTATTGCAAGAACTCCACCGTTTGGGCAAATCATATTTTGGTGATACGGGCTTCGCTGAGGGAGTGAGCGATGTGCTGCAAGATATGCCAGCACCGGATCGCACTCAGTTTTTAGATTGGCTGAAACAATCAGCCCTCAACAAGTTGTGGATTGCAGCATAAAAAATCTTTGACAATTGCTCAGACAATTGGCAGCAGATACTTAAGCTGAAATAATTGCGCTGTAGGGGGTACGCGATATACAGGTGGGATTGCCAACTTGTACGGACAACTAAATTGTTGAGTCGGTTTTGGTGCCACCTACAGTCTGGCAATTTAACTAAATTTTGATCGCAGTCCCCACCCACAATCATCGATTTGATTGGGGGAGTGCGAAACAAAAAAAACAGAGACAGCAACATTTGAGGGTATGATTTCAGAGATAGATTTGGTACTGTAAAAGCCTTAATGGTGAAGACATAGACCTTACTTCTATCATCTATTATTATTTCCGGACAAAAGATCGACTAACAACTAATTCCTCGAATTAGTAAATAGATATTATTCTTGCTTAGTCTTTCTAGAGTGTACGAGGGCAAAAGTCCCGACGGCACGCTGAGGACGCCAGTTTTTCCGGGAGCGTCAGACAAAGGTTATGTGGCGAAAGAATCCTCATCTACAATCACAAATTGAGATGGGGTGGGTTCAACCGCTAGTTAGGTTTCGTGAAATCCCTATGAGTAGCACTTCAGAAAAGTCATCTACATCTGCATCTTTACTGTCAGCTCAGACCCTAGTAATTGTGGGAATTGTCTGGGCTGTAATGGCGCTGCTGTTCTTTTTGCTGTTCAGCGTCCCCCTCTCACAAGAAGAGGGCTTACCTCTTTGGTACTCGATCGGCACTTATGTTTTTGAATGCGGGGCATACCTGGGAGCAGCTTTAGTTTGTTTTAGAAACTGGCAAAGCCCGCACATGGTCAGCGGGCGCAACGTTTGGCTGGGCATTGGTCTAGGGATGCTCTTCTATTTTATAGGCGGAGTGCTGTTCGGGATTTGGGAACTCTATTTCGAGTTAAACCCGGACGTTTCCCCAGCAGATGCCTTTTATTTGGGCAGCTACGTACTACTGATTGGGGGCATGGTTGCCGCCGTGACTTCAAAGCGGCTGAATTTAGAAATTTGGCAGTGGGGTTTGTTAGCAGGAATTGCAGCCTTCGGAATTGCTGTAGCTATCTGGGTTGCTGCACCAAACTCTTGGAGAGCGCAGCTAGGAATGGCTCCGCCACCGAGTCTAGAAATATTGACAGAAACAGAGCCAGCAACCAAACCCACAGCCTCCGCCCCTGCTTTGGATTCGTCGAAGTCAAAGGCAAAAGGAGCGGCGGCGGCGGCTGCTGTAGAGGCACCGGAAGAAGCAGTAGAACCAACTAAAGCTCCAGCATGGGTTTTAGCACTTGACAAAATACTGTCGCCTTACGCCTATGCAATCAATTTGTTTTACATTGTAGGCGACGTTTTTCTGCTGATTATTGCTACTGCACTGCTGCTGGCGTTTTGGGGAGGACGTTTTTCCCAATCTTGGCGAATGATTGCGGCTGCAACTTTTTCGCTTTACGTCGCAGATATGTACTTTAAATGGCGCGACACTCAAGCTGAGGGTAGTTATCAAAGTGGCAGTTTGCTGGAAGTCTTTTTTGTTTTCAGCGCCATCCTGTTCGGAATAGGAGCTATCTTGGAACATGACATCTCAACCCGTTCTCGCCAGAGTAGGCGGAGTCGCCGCACTGCGTAGCGATTGGAGATTGGGGTGTCCTAAGCAAGCGATGGGGAGGCGAAAGCTTTTTGACGCTTGCCGGCATCTCTCAATTTCAAATCAAAGATGAAAAATCACAGTTCGTCGATCGCACTTCCTGCGTTTTTTCACATTTTTTTGCTGGAAAACTTGGCATGACGCCTACAAAACTCTCCGATTCAGACAAACGGGAACTCCTGCGGCTGTACCGACAGTCGGACGAGAATACTATCACTCTAGCAAAGCGCTACGGAGTAAGTAGTTCGACAGTCAGGCGCATCATTCAGGGCGCTTTGTCGGAGTCGGAATACGAATTTCTAGTCCAGCAAAAACAAAAGCGTTCCTCCGCCAGCAGCACCGTTTCTGAACTTACAGATGTGACTGCTGAACCGGCTGCTGAGGGCGGAACCGATCCTGCAGGTGTCCCCCTGTCGGAGTCAGTTCCTGTCCCGAAGTCAGCCTCAAATTCGAGGCCGACTCCCACAAAGCGTTCTTTATCGGCCGCCCAGTCGGATTTGGTTTCGGCTTTCCCAGATACTTTATCAACCGATGTTGATCGCAGCGACAGCGCTGCTGTGACTGGGGAACAGCAGCCTGTGCTGCTGGCAGGAAAGGTGGCGGGTGAAGATTTTAGCGATTTCGAGGAAGATGAGGACGATTTAGATGAGGACGATTTAGATGAGGACGACGAGGACGACGAGGACGATTTCGACGAAGATTTAGAGGATGAAGATTCTCTGTTTGAAGCCAGCCTGCTGGGTTCGATGTCGGGGGATTCGAGCGAGTTTCGGGCTACGGGGCTGATTCAAGTTTTGCCTTTAAGCGAAGCATCTGTGCCCCAAATTTGCTATTTAGTAGTCGATCGGGCGTCCGAGTTAATCACTAGACCTCTGAAAGCTTTTGGCGAACTCGGTCAAATTCCGGCGATCGAAATTCGCGAGAAAACCCTGCCAGTATTTGACAATCACCGAGTAGCGCGCCGATTTGCCACTCGCAATCAAAGAGTTTTCAAAATTCCTGACGGCCGGATGCTGCAAAAAGCTGCGCCTTACCTGCTAGCTAAGGGAATTACTCGGCTGCTGATTGACGGTCAGGTGTATTCAATCTAAGCATTCAACAAATTAACTTAATATTCTGCGGTGTCGGAGTCTTGTGAATTTGCCTGAAATTTGGGACGCGAACCTTGGGAATCTGAAAGGTTCCACAGCGGTTGCAGCAGCGCACCGCCGATCAGTCCCGCACTAATACTCATCGCCAATACTAATCCTACGGGCATTTGTATGGATTTAAAAAAGATAAAGTTTAAGGATACTGGGGTGGCGTTCTGTACTGAGATTATGCCGATCGCGCTGGCTAAAATTGCTACTAAAAAACTAATGCCGAGCAGAGGAATTGTTTTCATAAAAGACTTGACAAGCTAATAATTTAAGTGATATATTTGTTTTATAATCGGAATCTGTGTCAAAATATTATTTTCGCAACCATCCCATTATTATATAATATACAACAAGATCCCAGGAAAAGTCAAGTAGATACTTAAAAAAATTAGTTTTTTTTAAATATTTAAAAAAATAAAAATAAACTTTAACAAGTTGGACTGTATTGCAATTATATAACTGGCCGAGCAGTATCGATGATTAATTTTAGTTATTGTAGTAGGGTGCGTCAGTCGTAAAATCTTGGCTACACACAAAGCGGATG
The DNA here is from genome assembly GCA_038260455.1 of Chroococcales cyanobacterium. GTDB lineage: Bacteria > Cyanobacteriota > Cyanobacteriia > Cyanobacteriales > Microcoleaceae > Microcoleus. Next base: position 5,417 of record JBBSNU010000111.1, read on the forward strand.
ATTGCTGACGCACCCGAAGGACTAGGGACTCAATAATACATAAGGTGCGCGCTGGGCGCACCCTAGAATCTCAAGGCTGAGGGGAAAAAAACCCGCATTGGAATAGGTGGAAAATTAAGCAGGTTCTAATTTGGCAATGACCTTTTCCATGTATTCAGCAACTTTGGTTTCTTTTTCCACAGAGTTGGTTTCCATGTAAACGCGCATCAAAGGTTCGGTTCCTGAAGGCCGAAGCAGTACCCAACCGCCGTCTTCTAGATAAAGTTTAATGCCGTCTTTGCGGCCGATTTCCTTAACGCCGATACCCGCTATCTCCGTCGGGGGATTCTTGGTAAAAGAGTCCAAAACGGCTGCTTTGTGGGCTTCCTCTAGGTGCAAGTCCAAGCGTTTGTTGTACAGGGGGCCGTCGGCTTCTTTGATGGCTTCTTCGACTAGCTGAGAAAGCGGTTTGCCTTCGTAGGCGATCGCCTCAGCAACTAGCATATCAGCCAAAATCCCGTCTTTTTCGGGGATGTGACCCAAAACGCTCAAACCGCCAGACTCTTCGCCTCCGATGAGCACCGCAGTTTCCCGCATTTTTTCGCCGATGTATTTAAAGCCGACTGCGGTTTCGTAGATTGTTAAACCGTATTTGGCGGCCATATTGTCGAGCAAGTGGGTAGTTGCGACGGTACGGACGATCGCCCCAGTCAAGCCTTTATTCTTAACCAAGTGACGGCCCAACAGCAACAGCACAGTGTTTGGAGTCAAGACATTTCCCAACTCATCAACAATACCAAAGCGATCGGCATCGCCATCGGTAGCCAAACCTAAATCAGCCGAATCCTTTTTAACAGCTTCCACCAACTCGACTAACTGTTCGCCCTTGGGTTCGGGCATTCCGCCGCCAAACAGCACGTCGCGGTAAGTGTGAAAACTTTCGACATCGCAGCCGCAGTGTTCCAAAACGTCGTCGAGATAACCGCGAGAAGTCGAATAGAGAGCGTCGTACTTGACCTTCAATTTAGCAGAGCGAATCCGCTCCACATCGATCGAGGCATAAAGAAACTTCAGATATTCGGGTTTCGGATCGAAAGTGGAGATTTTATCGTTGTGGCTGCCGATTGCTGGCGCGTCAGAAGCACCAGCAATATTTGCCACAATCGTATCGGTAATTTCTGGGGTCGCCGGGCCGGCGTAGTCGGGGATGTATTTGATGCCGCAGTAAGGTGCGGGATTGTGCGATGCGGTGAACATCAAAGCGCCTGCGGAGTTTAGATGCTTGGCGCTGTAGGCGATGACTGGTGTCGGACAATCTCGATCGACCACTTTGACAGTCCATCCCAAATCTGCCAAGACTTCGGCAGAGGTGCGGGCGAACTCGTCTGCCAAAAAGCGGGTATCGTAGGAGACTAGAACTGGGCGGTCTTTGGTGTAAGCGGTTTCGAGGTAACTGGCGATCGCCCTGGTGACTTTTCGCACGTTGGCAAAAGTAAAGTCATGGGCAATCAATCCTCGCCACCCATCGGTTCCGAACTTAATTTCTGTTGAATTGCTGGCGCTCATTTTATCACTTCCTCTCGTCCTACTAATCCTACCCGAAGGCTATGCCTTAAAGACGTAGTGGCCGTGGTGTTTTTGAGGTGCGCCGAAGCGATCGCGAGCAAGAATCGCCGCGCAAAGCCCCATCAACCGATCCTATCGTTGTGTGGGCCCGATCCGACTTTTGGCAGAGGACTCGAAGCAGCTAGAGTTGATAAAATCTGATATTGGGCACGCGAGTCGATCTAAATTCGGGTTTTGAAGGCTGGTTGGGCGATCAAATGGACGCGGACAAATTGCGATCGATTCATCAAAAAACCTGGAATCGAGTAGTCCGAGGGCGATCGCGAACTGTCACATAAATCTTACTATCATCATAAATTTAATTATTTATTTATAAAAGCCTCTCTTAGAATGTGTTACTGTTTTCTAACAATCGCAAGGCTGAAAATAAATTTCTTGCTTCACCGAAGGAAATAAATTAATCAAGGTTATCGTTAGATCGTTATGTAGGGTAGATTCTTTGATAAGGCAGGGATCGACAAAAACGAGCCAAAACAAAGACAAAAGATTTCAAGCAACAGTTTTTTTAAGGTCAACGAAACTTTAGTTCTCAGCTTTTAAGACAAGTTGAATTTATTTTCAGTCTTTTTTATCACAAAAAATCGGTTTAAACCCTCCCCCTTTTAAGTTGACAGCAAACAGTTGACAGTTAGAGAAAAAAATTAAGGTATAGCAGTTCGAGCGAAATATGAGGTATCGCTCAATCCCTCAATCCCCCAATCTAAAATCTAAAATCTAAAATCTAAAATAGATTGACTTTTGACCTTTTTGAAAAAGGCTATAACGATCGCCATACCCCTGTGATCCAGCGCACAACAATAGCGATATTAACGTGCAACCTATAAAAGATGCAGGCAGTCAAGCTAAATAGCTTACAGTTTTAAGCACAATGGCGGATGACTTTCAGTCTACAAATGTAGGATATTGTAGTGAACCACGTTAAAAATGAGGGAATCAATCGGGTGCGACTTTATCACAAAACGAGGTTTATCATGACAAGTATTTCACAAGTATCTCTGAAGTCTTTACCAGCAACCGACGAAGTTCAACAGAGCGACAGTTTTGTAACACAGGGTATTAGTGAATCTGACACTCAAAAAATTCCCGAGACGGGGAGCGTTAATGTTTCTTCCTTAGCAGTTAGTTGGGCAAAAAAATATTACAATACAGTCGAAGCACGAGAAAAACAAGCGTCGCGGCAAATTCCCCACAGCCCGGAGTCAAGTAATTTTGATGAAAATCGAGCCCAAGTTGTTGACAAATTGATAGATACCCTGAAAGTAGGCAGCGAGATAGCTTGGAGTAAAGTAGAAGCTGTTTTGGGGGGACAAATAGAGCAGCAGGCGATCGATCCGAGCTTAATCGATCGTGAAGAAATTGTCGCCGACACTCGCGCCTTATATCGCAAAGCAATAGAGGCTTACGGCGATAGAGAACCAGCTTCTCGCTTGTCAGTGCTGGTGGGAAAAGATATTGTCAAAGTGAGGCGAAAATACTCACAGAGAGATTCGTTAGTGCTGGGATTTGTGACGTTGGAGTTTCAATATACTAGCCAAATCTTGTTAGGATGTCTTTCGGAGTCAGAGCGATCGGAATTTGCGCCCTACTTAAAAGTTGTAGATGACTACCTGCACACTCCCTACGGAGAGATTAACGAGGCTGCGGCGAATCAGCCACCGAATTCAAAAGCTATCTTAGCGGTTCAGCATTTGTTGCAGCACGCGACTCAGATTGCTAGTGCAGTATACGATCGGGCTAGTTCCCAGCATAAAGGATACCGCAGCAGCAGCGGTTATTTGAGCGATCGCGATGTCAAAATTTCTAGTATGCGGGATGTCGAGATTTTTCAAAGCTATTTGTGTTGGTGCGTTTTGGAAGAAAGCATTGGCCCGGTACAGCAAGAATTGTTTCCCATGTGTGTGATGCTTTACCCCAAACTTCATGTAAGCTGGGAATTAGTGCAGGATATGCTGCTGATTTTGTTTTGGGAAATATCCGATCGGCTTCCTGCTGAAGATTTAATCGTATTTTTACCTTATTTGCGGACTATGACAGAGATGTTTTCCAGCGATGTCTTTGAAAATTAAGGAATTGGGCTATGGGCATAGGGCTATGGGCATAGGGCATTGCAAGTCTCTGGTAAGGTGCTTATGGCGCACCCTAACATTGACCAATGCCAGCGTAAATTCTGTTTATATTCAATTTAATTGAATATAATTTTACCAATTACCTATTTGAAGCTAAAAGCTGCAAGTGCCAAACATACCCAACCTATAATCAAAGCAACTCCGCCCAGGGGCGTAATTGCACCCAGCCATTTGATGTCAGTCAAACTCAGGGCGTACAAACTGCCTGAAAAGACGATCGTGCCGGCAATAAAAGCCCATCCAGCCACTGCAAAAAAGGTTTGAGAGTCTTGGGCGCGGTTTAATAGTAAAGCTACGAGCAATAGAGCCAGGGCGTGGTACATTTGATATCGGGCTGCTGTTTCAAAAATTGCTAAAGCTCGATCGCTCAATTGATTTTTTAAAGCGTGGGAAGCAAAGGCACCGCCTCCAACGGATAAACCTCCGAATAGAGCGGCGGCTGCTATGAAAATGCGCGTTAGGATTAGCGTTGACATATTGATTTAGTTGGTAATTTGATGCGAGTCGGTCAGCCGCAGATATAAGGCCGATGCAGCGCAGATACACGCAGATAATTTCCGGCTGAGGAAAGCTGGGAAATGCAATGCAAGTCTATTACTTTAAATCAGCGAAGGTAAGGTGCGGGGCGCGCACCCTACGTATATGAGAAAGTCGCTTTTTAACCGATGTTTTTGCCCTATTTGCGAACTGCTTCCAGCAACCTAGAATAGTAAAAGTTAGTGCTAGTCATGGCTGCTCTATTAATAACAAAGCCGTTGATTTCTAGGATTTTGATAATATCTGCTTCGCGGTGCTGGTAAGCGCGGGTAGTTTTGCTTGGCCCTGGGAAAAGTTCGCCAAATTTTTTGAGGGCGGTAAGTGCTATAGTTTTGGGGGCAAAACTGAGAATTAGTCGCGATTGGGCGATCGAGCTTAGGTGAGCGATCATTTCCGCGGCTTTATTTTGAGGATAGTGGATCAGCACGTCGAGACAAATAACCGTGTGGAATTTGCCCGTTAAGGCTTCTAAATCTTGGGTGGCGAAGGATATGTTGTAGAGCTTGCCGGGAACTGCTGTCGATCGATCGTAGGCTTCTGCTACCATCTTTTCAGAGATATCGCTAGCGCAAACAATTGCACCAGCCTCAGCTAGGGGAATGCTCAGAGATCCCACACCGCAGCCGGCATCGCAGACAGCCAGTCCCCGCAAATTGCCGTCAGCTTCCAGCCATTCGATGACTGTATCTACCGTTTTCTGGTGCCCGGTGCGGATGTCTAGCTGCACTTTGTTGACTTGGCCGTCGCCGTAAATTCGCTGCCAGCGATCGAATCCCGTCGAGTTAAAATACTGTCTAACTATAGTCTTGTCGTCTACCAAATTCATCGATCTGCCTGCTGCTGAGTTATTGCCAACGGTTTGATATTATAGCAGAAGAAG
>JBBSNU010000112.1:0-10516 GCA_038260455.1 Chroococcales cyanobacterium
AGTTTGTAGGGTGCGTCGCCATCAACAATCCTCAAAAAAAAGCGACAATCTGATAGCGACGCACCTAATTTTTGTCAATAGGTCAATAAACAAATCCAACATTTCATGGCCAATAAAAAAGCTTGCTAAAAGAAATCTGGCTTGCTTATTGAATCTCCGAGGTGCGTCGCTATTTAAATCATCGGTTTTTCTTAAAGATGGTGGATAGCGACACACCCTACTACTTACGCACAGGTGGCCAGAAACCGGGTTTTTTAACCCAAATATTTGGTTCAAACCGTTAATATCGGTAAAAAACCCGGTTTCTTTAGTAACAGTAGCTGTAGGGTGCGGATACATCAACAATCCTCAAAAAACAGCGACAATCTGATAGCGACGCACCTAATTTTTGTCAATAGGTCAATAAACAAATCCAACATTTCATGGCCAATAAAAAAGCTTGCTAAAAGAAATCTGGCTTGCTTATTGAATCTCCGAGGTGCGTCGCTATTTAAATTATCGGTTTTTCTTAAAGATGGTGGATAGCGACACACCCTACGGAAGACAGTTGCATGAGTGTTGAAAATTGGCATTTACATCATATTAAATGAACAAACTAGGCGACACTTTAAAATAATCACCGAGTGCCTTAGCTTGTGCTTTGCTAATTGCCCGCTTGCCATTCACAACCTCAGAAACTACGCCACTCGATCCAATGATGCCCACTAAGTCAACTTGTCGGGTACTTCACGCTCTCAAGTCGCGGCGCTAAAAAAGGTGTTTTTACCTATTGACTTTTGTTGACTTTCGGGCTATATTTTAGATAATGGGAGTGGTAAGTTAAATTTTAAAATTGTCACCACTCCCATCATTTAATAATACCCGATCAAGCCGGCCGTGTCAAGCTTTTTACTCGAAAAAAAAAGGCGATTTTTCAAATTTTGATTAAAAAATAATCGGAGGGTATTGGTAAACGCGCCCTCCCGCGCGACAGGATTTGATTGCAGAAAACTCAATCCCATGACTGAAATTGTACAACCCAATGCTGCACAAAAGCTGAAATGCGATCGCGCCTAGTTTCAAAAGTAGCAGCAATCCAGATAAACACAATCCCAAAAGCCAAACCGATCGCCCATTTAATCAGCGGATAATCGAAAATCAGCACTACTAACTGATAGAAAACATTGATTAAGAAAATTCCAGTTCCCACAAACAAAAACGCCCGCACTCGCAGCGCCAAACCAGCCACAATCGCCAGCAAACTAAAAGCTCCCGCAACCAAACCGTGGCTTTGCTGAGTCAAAAGAGGTATCCCGCAAATCAGCGCCGTTGCAAGCATTCGCAGAGTGTGGCGCAGCGGTTTTTGTGCTGGTAATTTGAGAGTACGATCAAACTGAGCAACGTAAAGGAAAGAAAGCCCTAAAGGAGTAAAAAACCACTCCGGCTGAGTCAATCCCATTTGTCCAAACCACCGCAACAATATCCAGTCAATTATCGCCACAGTCACATAGGTAAAACGGACTTCCTGCCTTTCCCAAGCCAGGAAAAGATAGAACCCAGCAGCTATCAGCAAGCTAATCGGATAAAACTTAGCCGGACTTTCCAAAATAGCGACTATTGGAATCAGCGAAGCAATTACCTGCCAAGGTTTTTTTGACCAACCCCAGTTATCCCAAGGTAAAATGTAAATAAAATAGGCAAATAAAGAAGCGAAAGCAACTTTCCACGGCCCCAGCGGCCCGGAAATGTACTTGACTAAAGGCGTATTTATCCAATAAAGCCGGACGCAAAAGGCTTCTAGCCAGCCCAAGTAAATCCAAATTTCTGCCCGCTGGCGATCGAGATTATTTCGCCCTTGCAAGAAAGCGTACTGCACTAATAAAGCACCCGTGACTAATCCTAAATTTATCCCGGATTTAATATCGTTGGTAGAAGCCCCAATCAGGAGTACGCTGCTCAAAACCCAGTGCAGGTGAGCAAATATTTTTAACTCCGCAATAGTTAAACGCAAATAGTTGCTGAGCCAAACAGACAAAATGCGATAGATATAGGTTAAAGTTGTACCCAGGGTTGCCAGCAGAATTAAGCCGTCGCCAAAAGAGCCTCCCGGTGTTTGCAAAAGTTGATAAATCACTGCTTCGCAAGCAGAAACCGATCCACCAATTAATCCCAAATAAACCAGAGGTTTTAATTGTTGCTCCCGCCGGCCAATGCCGATCGCAATTAAAGACGCCCCCAACACAGTTAAACCAGTCCAATTCGCAAAAGTGTGCGATCGCAAAATCAAACCCAACAACCCGTAAACCAAAGGTATAACGTGAATGCTGGGTAAAATTGTGCGATCGTCACTGTTGCGCCGCCGCCACCAATCGCCCATCAATTGTGCAAACAACCCGATCGCAATATTCGCCACTGCCAAATTAATCGCAGTGCGATCGACAAAACTCAAACCGACTGCTGTCAGCAACTCCAAACTCCAAGCCAAAACATAAATTGCCAGAGGCGAAAGTTGGTGCAAACTTCGGAAAACAATCGCAGCCATGATTACCAAAGTAGCAGCCAACACTTCAGCAGAGGCGGAGAAATTGAAGGTACTGCGTGCGTAGATATCATAGGAATAAACAGTAACTGTTGTTAACAGCAAGCTAGCGAGTAAGACAGCCCAACCATCTAAAGCTCGATCGTAAATTTGAGCTAATCGAGAAGGCTGAGGGAAACGGCTGGAAACACGAAGAATCGTGCTGCGAAACAACCAGAGACACAAAAGAGCGATCGCCCCAGCAATTCCCCAAGCCCAACCAGACACAAAACCTAATCGATCGATTACCGCAGCTACAAAACCCAAGTTAAATCCGACACAAATTGCAGCCGCCGGTACCTCTACCAAATAGTAAGTATTGACTAACATCAACGCAGCAGCCAAACCCAAAGCGATTAACTGAGATTCGGGGAAACTCAAAATGAGAAATTGCGCTAATATTAGGGCGATCGCGCTGAAGGTACTGGCGATTTGTTTGTGAGGAAAATCAGTATATTTAGCAACAGCAGTCAAAGCCAAAGGTGCGGCCAGCCAAATCAAACCCCACGGAGACTGCAAATTACTGTAAAGCAAGATAAAGCTGAATCCCGCTAATCCTAAACCCAGATTCCAGGAACTTTGGAACCATGCAGGATGCCAGCGGAAAAAAGCAGAACTTTCTCTGATATTTGCGGCTTTCATCCAAACAAAAAATCCCCATTCAGCCGCCATAAACAGCAATAAAATTCCTGCCCAAATATGGGGTGTTTGGTTCGGCAAAAATAAGTCAATTGTCGAAGCGATCGCGCCTAAACCAATAATGTGAGTTAGGTAAACCAAAAATGCTGGATTTCGCTGGATATCGACGGCAGAATCTGGGATCGAGAATCGCCGGAAATTATCGGGAATGACGTATTTCCAAGCAATCCAAGCTAAAGTTAAAGTAGAAACCAATAAATTGAGCGATCGCCAAAAAGGATTGACTAAACTAATAATAGTTAAAAAACTACCCAAACCGAGAGCAAGGTTTTCGCCAAAACGGGCAAGTTGAAACTTGCGCGATCGGTAGAGCCACTGCGCCGTACTTGCGGTTAAAATTAAATAAGGCAAGAGCAAAACACCCCACAAAGCCCAAGGAGTTTGCTGAGAGTTGGTAAGCTGATTTAAAAATGCAATAAATTGTGTTTTAATATCGAAAGGAAGCACTCGCAAAAACAGCCAAATAGTCTGAAATCCTGCAGCTTCAAGCATTAGCAAATCAAACTTTTGCCAAAATCGCACTAAGCGGCTATAAAAAAACCAAATAGCCAATCCGCTAACTGCGATCGCCTCTAGGGGAATTTCGCGAAAACAAACCAGCCAGCCCAAACCCAATAAAGCCCCTCCAGCTAATTGCCAGTTAAAAAAGTTGCCGGGATTTGGATTGTCGGATATATTGTTTGTAATAGTCCCAGATGTGAGAGGGTGCTGCCAATCTAACCATGCTAAAAGCACGCCACAAATCCCCAAAGCTAAACCCATTTGAGCGATATCTACGCCCTTGACAAATATCGCCCGACCCAGTAAAATTCCTAAAGAATAAGCTATTAAAGCAGCTTTTTTGTAAGTAATAAAATCTGGGCTAGAAGTGAAAGCAGCGGCGATAGTTTCAGTATTTTCCCCGCGTCGGAGAGATTGTAAGCGTTGTTGTTGAACTTGATAAACACCAGCAGCAGTAGTTCCGACGGTACCCAAATAAACTGCAGCTAGGGAAAAGCCTACAAATCCCCAACCCCAGTGCAAATAACTCAATCCCAAATGATTTATGGCGATCGAGCAAGTTACATTTTTTCCCGATAAACTTTGATACTGGGATTTGATAATCCTGCTAGTTATCCAAGTCAAAAGGAGTGCAGCGGCGATTGCTACGGCAAAGTTCCAGGGATACTGCCACAATCCAAAACTGTCCATCGCCCAAAAATTAATCGGCACCAGTAACAGCGTCACTTCTTGCAAAGTTTGAGCAGTCAAGTGCAAATTAGCCTGTTTTTTAGCCCAACTGCTAATCGCCCAAAATGTTAAAGTATAAGCTAACAAAACTCCATATTGTCCGGCAGCCGGAAATCTGTCCCACTGACTGGCAGCTAAGACTCCAGAGGAGACAACTACCATGAACACTCCTAAAAATAACAGCCACACGACGCTAATTTCGGCTATTAACGAGTGCAGAATTTGAGCGAACAAATTAGGGGTGCGAGCTGTTTCTGCGCGCTCTACAACGTTTTTAGCGGTGCTGGGAAATGCTTTTTGTGTTGAGAGAGCGGGTATTTTTGATTTAGTAATTGGGGCGATCGTCTTTGAGGGTTCGGGCAGGGGGCAAACTAAATATTGTCGGCACAATCGCTCAACCTCAGCGGGCTCGATCAAGCCCAGCCGCAGCCACGCATCTAAACCTGTCAACAACTCAGGGTGCGAGGCTAAGACGCTGAATTCAATTTTACTCGATCGACCTTTAGGAGACGACATCGGCTTAAACTGGTATTAGCTACATTCCAGCTATAGTCTAGATTAATGCTGATCGAACATCCGAGTATTCCGCCCTGAGAATTGGCACAACGAGTGATATCGTGTCCGTGTTCGTAGTGCGGACTTCAGTCCGTCCAAAAGCGGACGGTCGTCCGCACTACGAACGCTGTTTGTTATGGTAATAGACCGGACATGATATGATTTATCGCCAAACATAAAAATAACCGCGTACACTTGGGTGTATCTGCGGTTCAATAGGATAGTTAGAAACCGGGTGTTTCAACCAAAATATTTGGTTAAAACCTTCAATTTTATGCAAAAAACCCGGCTTGTTTACCAGAAATGCGTCCGGGAATGTCCAAATTAGGATAGGGCATTGCCGTCTTCTTGCTTGTCGAAACATTGCAGCAAAGTTTCCACACTAGCATTGTGGTCGATGAAAGAAAACAAATGTTTAAATAGCAGTTTTCCATCTCGATCCAAAACAAACTGAGCGGGCAAAGGAGCGCCCAAAGCTTGACCGGTTTGATAAGTGCGAAACACTCTTACGCCTGGATCGGAAAGCAGGGGCATTTTCAAGCCTAAATCTTTAACTACAATTTGGCTTTGGCGATCGTCGGTGCTAGTTACCATCAATAATTCTATATTGCGATCGGCAAATTTTTCCCAGTTTTCATTCAAAGCCTTAATGTGAGGAAAACAGAAAGGGCAATATTGCTTTTCAGTAAAAATCCGCGTAAAAGCCAGAACTACGGGTCTATCGCCCCGATAATTCGACAGTCGCACCAATTTGCCATTATTAATATCCGGCAGTTCAAAATCAGGAGTCATGTGTCCCAGCTTCAGAACATTAGTGGCGGGAACTGGCAATAAATTTTGGAAAAACCGCTGATTTAACAAGCCGCTAAAATCTGTAGAAGTCAGCATATTTCCTAATTAGGGGATTGGTAATTGGTAATTGGTAATTGGTAATTGGTAATTGGTAATACCAGATATTTTAAGCCCGGATAGTTGGGAGTTTTGAATTAAAAACTTTTTAATTCAAAACTCGCTTACTCAAAACTATGAAGTTAGACCGCAGCAAAGAATACTTTGGACTTAACCGGGTCGGGAGTCATAGTCTTGTCACCGGGCTGCCAGCCTGCGGGACAAACTTCATCGGGGTGAGACTGGACGTGTTGAATAGCTTGCAGCGTGCGGAGGGTTTCGTCTACGTTGCGGCCGAAGGCAAGATTGTTGATAGTAGAGTGTTGGATGATGCCTTCTTTGTCGATAATGAACAGACCTCTGAGGGCAATACCTGCTTCGGGGTCTAGGACGTTGTAGTCGGAACTAATTGTTTTTTTGAGGTCAGCAACTAAGGGATAGTTGAGGTCGCCGATACCGCCTGATTTGCGGTCTGTTTGTATCCAAGCGAGGTGAGAGAATTCGCTGTCAACGGATACGCCGAGGATTTCGGTATCGATTTTTTTGAAGTCCTGATGGCGATCGCTAAATGCTGTAATCTCAGTCGGGCACACAAAGGTGAAGTCCAAGGGATAGAAGAACAGGACTACATACTTTTTGCCTTTATAGTCTGACAGTTTAACTGTCTTGAATTCCTGATCCACTACGGCTGTTGCTGCGAAATCGGGTGCAGCTTGACCAACCCGGAGGCATTCACTTGTCATAGATTTTGTTTCCTTTTTTACGAACTGTTACAAATATATCATAGTCATAACGACTACAAGTATGTTCTCGCCAAGTCAAAAAAAACGCGCTCTCAAAATAGAGAGCGCGGTTTTTTTGATGAAATGATGGCTCAGGCGGGATTTGAACCTGCGACCTTGGGCTTATGAGTCCCCTGCGCTAACCACTGCGCCACTGAGCCAAATTCAGTTCACGATTTACTATCATAGCACGGTATGGCGAGCTATGGCTGCTTGCCATACAACATTATTTCTAATAACTTATAATAAAAGTTATGAGTTTTGGTAATCATTCAAAACCCATAACTTCCGACCAGTCGTTACCGAGAAGCGTTGGAGCTATCGTCAGGCAGAAAAGCCATTGGATTGACGGCACCCTGTCCGGCAGGATGGACTTCAAAGTGCAAGTGCGGCCCGGTACTGAAGCCGGTGCTGCCCATTTCAGAAATCTGTTCGCCTTGAGCGACATTCTGACCCTTCTGCACCAAAATTCGGCTGTTGTGGGCGTAGACCGTCTCTGAGCCGTCTGCATGGGTAATTTCCACCAGATAGCCGTAGCCGCCGTCGTTCCACTGTGCATAGGTAACCACCCCGCTGTCGGCGGCCATAATTGGCGTACCGATCGGCCCTGCAATATCAATTCCCTTGTGCATCCGTCCCCAGCGCCAGCCGTAGCCAGAAGTGAGAACCCCCTTAGCCGGCCAAATAAACCCGTTGGCAGACCGTTGTTTGCCGTTAGGCAGATAAGTATCAGGGCCCGAAAGCGGAGGCAGTTCTGGAGAAACCATGCGTCCCAAAGAGGGGTTGCTGAGGGGGTCGTAACCCTGGGAACCCAAAGGAGCCGTTGCTACCACAGGCCGATCCTGAGTAGAGTTCGGCGTCAGGTCGATCGGTTGCAGTTCTGCGGCGCGAGCCGGGTCAAAACGCTCTTGCTGCTGCTTCTGAACCTGCTCTGACCAAGCTCTCGAAGGCGGTCTGCTGATTTCATTCTGCACCGCCCCAGCGTACTCGGGCGTGTAGAGGTCTGGATTGACACTTGGGAGTTCCTGAGACGGGTTGGTCGAGGCGAAAGTCGTCTCCTGCTCAGTTGGAGCTAGGGACACTGCATTTACGCCGATCGAATTGCGTTCGGCGCGATATTCCTCTCGCAGCCTGACAACTTCTGCCCTCAAGCGTTCGGCATAAGGGTTGAGAGCCGGCCCGGCCCGAAGATCCTCCGAATTCGACTCAGGTAAAGCGCTACCGGGAGCGGCATTTAAACCTTGGGGGCTAGCATTTGGCAGAAAGCTGACCGGCTGGGGGTATTCTCCCGTAGCGATGGCGGTAGCAGTTGCACTTGCTGGCTGAGGCAGGGCACTGGTGTCAACGGCGCCTGTAAAAGTTGGTTCGCCTTGAAGATCCAGTTTACCGGGGTCGCTAATAGTTTGAGAAACTTGAGTTAGCGGAATGCTGTTGATTTGGGGAACCATCGGCGCTGAAATATTGTTCAGGCCTTCCAAGTTCGCCAGGGGAGAGACAACGGGCGCTGTAGGAGCGGGTGCTGCAACTATCGCGTCGGTTCTTTCCGGGGTAGACGAACTCTTGTTCAAAGATGCGGGAACCGAAGCCGTAGACCACAGAGATGTAGAGTTGGAGGCAGAATCAGAGGCAGCCGCTTGCACCGCTGGATTATTTGACCCAACTTGGGGAATTTTTAGCCGTTGATTTACATTCAGCAAGTTGGGGTTGCCGAGCTTGTTGAGGGAGATCAGCTCTTTGGGCGATACGCCGTAACCTTTGGCGATCGCATCTACCGTATCTCCCGGACGCACGCTGTACAGTACCGTTTCCGGCGCGGCGGTACTGCCTGCGGGGAGGACTACCACAGCCGAAGGAAAACCGGGTGTTGCCAGAGACTGTTCAATTGACTCGAATGCTCGATCGCCAGAGCCTGCTTGACCGACACCGCCATTGAGAATTACAGGTGTGGTATTGAGGTCTGGAATTGCTGTCTGAGTAGGAGAGTCTGGGGATGCCAGAGTCGTTACAGCAGATGTAGATGAATTTGCGCTTGCCGAGGACTCCCACAGGGGCCGACCTGATGCTGTGGTGCGGTTTTCCTGTTTTTTCAGACTGTCTATCGCCCAGTCTGCGTTAGGGTCTTCGATCGAGCTTTGTGCCGATATCGTTTCCTGCTCGGGCGCGGAGGTTGGCTGCCATGAGGAATCTGCACTATCCAACGACTCGGAGCCAGTCAGATTTAACTTTTGGTCGGGATCGACCGCGGCAGTATTGCCGGCGTTCTGTTGTGGAGCCGCTGCCATCGCAGTCGGGATTCTGAGTTCTTGGCCAACTTCGAGTACGGTATCGAGTTTGATGCCGTTGGCAGTTGCTAGTGCCTTCGGTTCAACTTCATAGTCTTGAGACAACTCCCAGAGGGTTTGTCCCTGTTGAATCTTAACCCCTGCCTGTTCGGCCCGAGAACCGTCAACTTGTGACGAGTTAGCGGATGCATTTGCCGAAACTGGCTGTACTTCTGCGGTAGATTTTGCTGTCGTTGCGAGTTCAGACGCGCGAGCGCTGTCTCCGTTTCTCGGCAGCATGATGCCTGAAGCACCTACAGATATTGCCAGCCCGATCGTGGCGAGAGAGCGAACTCTGCCAGTGCTGAGCGTTGTCTGCTTGGACGGTTCTGCTGAACCGTCTCCGTCGATTTCACTAGCCTGAACAGGCTTAATTTGGGGATATGTTCGTTTCAAAAAAACGACCTCCTACTGAGAAGCGCTAACTGTCCTTGGAAACACTCAAGGGTATTCCATGACGCTGAATTTAACAACAACCAAAAATATTTTGATTGTTGAAAGCTATCATGCTTAGGCAAGATTACCTTGCTTTTTTAATTTAGACAAGCTCGAACCGTAATTAATTTTCAAATTCTCGGTCAAACCTGCTGCAATTACACCCAAAAGCCTTACGCCGCAATAGCTGGAACGAATAAATAAAATTTGCGTTCCGGCACGGGCTAAGATTCTCACCTATTGTCCGACTTTATGCTAATTTCCGGACAACCTACAACCGTATATTTACTAGATATCAATAGCATTCAAGCACAATACGGCGATCCCTGGCATCCTAAGTCGTTGAAATCCTCTGTTTTTCTGGCTTAATCATCTTGCGAGCAATTTTGTATTGCTGATAACAATACGTTTTAGGATGAATAAAATATATTAATCAGAGCTATCTAGAATTTCACCGCTTTGATACAAATTTCTTATATTTAAATGAAGATTTGGCAGCCCCAGCAGCGATTAAATATCTAGATGTGTATGTAGGTGTCGATCGTGATTTATCCCAGTTCGCCCAACTGTCGTTTAGCCTCAAATAAACCTACAGCGGCGCTGACAGAGAGGTTCAAACTCCTAACTCCAGGCTGGCTCATGGGAATAAAAACTGTGGCATCGCAGGCATCTAAGACGAATTGGGGAATGCCAACAGTTTCCGAGCCAAACATCAGCCAGTCGCTAGGCTGAAATTGGAATTCGGCATAACTGCATCGCCCGCCAGTGCTGAATCCGATCGATCGCCCCCCTCGCTGTTGGCGACAAGCCAGAAAAGCCGCCAAATCTTCGTGACATTGGAGGTTAACGTAGGGCCAGTAATCTAAGCCGGCGCGTTTCAGGTAGCGATCGGTAATTTCAAAGCCCAACGGGCCGACTAAATGCAGTTCCGTGCCTGTAGCAGCGCAAGTGCGGGCAATATTGCCAGTATTCGGGGGGATTTGCGGGTGAATCAAGACAAGTTGGGGCATGAAGCTAATTAAAAACGCAAAAGACAGCTCTGGAGAGAA
>JBBSNU010000113.1:0-10513 GCA_038260455.1 Chroococcales cyanobacterium
TCGAACAAACCCTGAGCGATTTCGGAACCGGAAGCACCGGGAGCCGCTGGCGTGATTGACTTGCCCAATTCGGTGTAAACAAACCACAGCAAACCTAATTGATCGTCTACGCTCAAGCTTTGAATATCTGCTTTTCCTTGGTCGTAAGCGCCGGCAGTAGAAAATGTCATGTCAGTCTCCAAAATAATATGTATTGCTCAGTTTTCTGAGTGGTAAAACTTGTTGTGCTACTTAATAGAATTTAACCAATAAATAGGAATGCTAGAATCTGGCTGAAGGTAGAGATGAACCCAGACAATAATTAATGATTGAGCGGAGAAATCTGTTAGAAAATTTACAACTAAAGGATGATGCGATATGTCTCAGTTTAACTAATTTGAGTTGGCACTGGTTTGTAGTCAGGACTTTAGTCCTTCTTAATTTTGCGGACTAAAGTCCTGACTACAAACCTTACTTGTAATCAAGGTTCGTAGTATTTGTAGGGTGCGTCGCCCTTAACAATCCCTCGTATTTAATGGACAATATCGTGGCGACGCACCTGTTATCAAAATAGTCCTACACCACAAGTGTTGGGCAAGAGTATTACGCAGGGCTGTTTCCACGACGCGGCCCATGTTTAAGGTGCGTCGCCCTAATATTGTCGATTGAATGCAAGGGCTTTTTCGAGCGACGCACCCTACGAATACTGAGGACTGATGTCCGATGCTGCAAACCTTTACTTTGCGAATGCCCAAGAAAATAGGCTGGCACACAGCCAGCCTAGAATCAGGAGAATTTTAATTGAAACTTGTTGAAATTCTAGCTAAACAAACCGGAAATACCGCCCACTGCTATTGCTCCAGCCAGCGCCGAAACAACCACAGAAGTTAGAGCCGTACCGAACAGCCACCAAGCAGCAGTTGCTGCGGCTTCGCGCGCATCTTCTGCTTGCTGCTTGGTCTTTTTCTTGATATCTTTAATGCGTTTTTTGGCTTGCTCTTGCAGGCGTTCCGAGCGCGACAGCACGCTGTCCCGGGCTCCTTCAATTTGGTCGATAATTTTGTTAGCTTGGCCTTCTGAAATATCGGAACGAGAGCTAATTACCGCGACTAAAGTACCGCGATCGAACTCGCCTAAACGCTCTTTAATCGCGTCAAATCCGGCCTGTGGATCGTCAAATACTTTGCGGATGTCTCGTTTGATGCTTTCGTAGTTGAGCTCTGGTCGATCGAGCGAATTGAGGTAATCCCGAATTTTCGCGAAAATACCGTCAATTGCCGACTGGAACTTGTCCTGCACCATTTGAAGTTGTTCGACAAACTCGTTGCGGACAGATTCAATGCGATCGGCAATTTGGTTAGCTTCCTCTTCGGAAATGTCTTCCCGCTGCGACAGCAAGGCTACCAGCGTACCGCGATCGAAGTGCTTCAGCCGATCGCCCAAACTGTCCATCCCCATACCAGGTTCGCTAAACAGCAACTGTAAATCGCGCTTGATACCGTCAGGATTGAGTTCTTCCTTGTCCGTATTCCGCAAGTAATTTTCCAAACTTCCTTGGAAATCCGTTACTCTTTTTTGAGCGCGAGATGCCAAGCGACGGGGCGATTTCACGATGCTGCGAATCGAATCTTGCACGCGATCGATCGTCCGATTGATTTGTTCTTCGCTCAAATCTTCCCGCTGCGAAAGCAACTTAACCAAAGTTTCGCGATCGACCTGAGACAGCCTTTCCCGCAGCGCCAAAGCGCCTTCTTTCGGATTTTCAAACAATTTGGTCAAATCCCGATTCAGACCTTCAGGATCGAGTTCTTCCAGGTTGGTATTCCGTAGGTACTCACCAATTTTGCCAGTAACTTCCTCGTACTGTTCCTTAGCTTTATCCGCCACTATTTGCGGCGCGTGGACAATGTTGTCGCGCACGGATTCGATTTTGTCGATCGCCCCATTTATCTGTTCTTCGTTGAGGTCTTGGCGCTGCGACAGCAGTTGCACCAGAGTATCGCGATCGAATTGAGACAAGCGTTCTCTCAGCGCTTTCAAGCCCACTTCCGGGTCGCTTAACAGCGTTTGAAACTCGCGCTCTATCGCTTCAGGATTGAGTTCTTCCTTATTAGTATTGCGGAGATACTCTTCTACCTTTTGCCGCAATTCTTGCGCTTTCGATTTCGCTTGCTCTTGCAATTCTTGAGCTTTGGAAATTACTTGATCGCGCGAACTTTCCAGCCGCCCGATTAACTGATCAGCTTCCTCTGGGCTGAAATCCTCCCGCTGACCGAGCAATTGTACCAAAGTATCGCGGTCAAATTGCGACAGGCGATCGCGCAAAGCCTCAAAACCAGCATCTCGGTCTTCCAACAGCGCTTGGAAGTCCTTCTCGATACCTTCAGGATTCAATTCTTCCTTACCAGTCGATCGCAAATAATTCTCAATCCGGCTGCGTAAATCTTGAGACTGTTCCTCACCAGCAGCATCTCCAACAATTCCCAAAACTTCTTGACGAACACCTTCAAGCTGTTCGGCAATTTCCGTCGCCTGTTCCTGACTAAACCCCTCGCGGCGGCCCAAAATCCCTACAAAATACTCAGGATTAAACATCTCTAACTGGCGCAAAACCGCCCCCGGAGAAGCTTCGGGATCGTAAATAACATCCCTAAATTCCTGCTTGATAGTTTCTCGGTTGAGATGCCAAGGTTGAGTATTCAGCAAGTAATTTTCCACATCAGCCTTAGCTGTATTGAAAGGCAGCGCAGGCAATTTATCGCCCACATTATCGCTAAAAGACTTAGCTTTTTCCTTCCCTTTTGCAGTTAATTGCTGCAACTGACCAGAGATTTTTTCAACATCCAAATCCGACAAATCAGTCCGCGACAAAACAGTACCCACCAGAGCTTCTACACCCAACTGCATCGCCCGGTTCATGCCCCCGCTGGACTCCGATTTGTTGTCCCGATTTTCCAGGATTTGAGACAATTTGGCATTGAGTTCGTCAGACTTCAGCAAATCAGGAGCCGCAAACTTAAGAAAATCAACTAACTCTAAATTCGGGTCTTTCTTTTCTTGCTGCTTGCCGAAAGTTTGCTTCCAAACGCCTTCGAGTTGGTCGGCCACTTGATTTATTTCATCTTGAGAAAAATCACTGCGGCTGCTAATTAAATCCACAAAAGTCTGGCGGTTAACATTCTTTAAAACATCGGTTCCCGCCAGAGATTTGATATCGGCATCCCCCAGCAACTTTTCAAATTGACCGCGAATTTCCTTGACATCCAACTTCGGCAACTGCAAAGAACCCACATAATCTTGCAGTGTTTCGCGAATGCTCTCCGGGTCTACAGCCGAACTCAATTCGCGGCGGACAGCAGCCACAGATGCTTCTACAGTATTGACCATTTGGTCGCTGGCCATCTTGCCGCCGATCGCTGCACCAGCAGTACCCATGACCCCTTGAACGCCATAAAAAGCAGTTTTTATCAATGAACCGATCATCGAACCGACGGCGCTAGAACCGAGCCATACCAGCGTTAAAAAGTACGCCGCCCAGATGACAACACCAATAATTGCCGCTCCATCTACAGAGGCAATTGAAGTTAGTTTGACCGCCAGAAAACAAGCTAAGAATAAAGCCAGGTTAACTGTGACTAAAATCCAACCCCCGACTAGACCTTCAGTCTTACGAATTTTAGTGCCAACACTTTCGGAATCATCATCGTCATCGGGTAAAGCCTCGTCCCAATTGGAGATTTTGGCGGCGATTGAGAAATTTGTTAACAGGAATTGAAAGCCGAAAGCCATAATGACTCCGGCGATTAATGCCACGAAAAACTGAGGACTCAGAAACATCAGTCCTGCGATATCGGGGTGCTCAAATGGCACATCTATTTCTACTGGCATTTGGGCAATATTGAGTTTTGGACTGTACACAGACATTAATAACTCGCTTTCTAACATAAATTACCTCCTAAAGTTTGATGCCGAATCAGGCATATTGAAACTCGCCCCTAACTTTAAATTAGGGGACTTGACACGTTTTAGATGGTGGTTTTTTCGTCAGGCTTTATCTTACGGAAGCCCTAATTCGTGAAATCAGGATGAATAGTAAATCAGTTCTTTAGTTATGTCATCCTTACTGCTGATTATGGCTCTGCAAGCGGAAAAATAAATCCCTCTAAAGTCAGAAATGAGTTGATTTGGGAGGAGTAGCCGTAGAGTTCGTCCAAAAAAGGCAAGTTTGAGGCGGGGGGGATGGCTACCAATTATCAATAGTAGTAAAGTGGGATGCGGCGCACTGTACATATTGTAGAGTGCGCTGTCTCTTTAGGATTCCGTTTGATTTTCAGGCTGAAAACGAGCTAGTAATTGCGATCGATCTAGCTGCATAGTCAACCGCGTGCAATCATCGAGGGTTTCTAATTGAATCAAAGGCTCGATTATTTGAGCTAATTCTTCATCAATCTCGCCAAATCTTACTTGTAATATACTCTCAACGATCTGGCGTTTAGCTTGCTCGATACCTTGCTGCATACCTTGCTCGATACCTTGCTCGATACCTCGCTGAGTTGCTTCTTCAAGTCGTTGCAAATAAAGGGGTGACAGTTCCATAATCAACTCCTGATCTTCTCGATCTATAATAAACAGTCAAGTGATATTGAGCGTACCCTACATATCGTAGAGCGCGCTGCTGAGTTAGGATTCCGGTGGGTTTTTCGACAGATCAAAACGAGCTAGTAATTCAGTGCGATCGAGCTGGATAATTCGCGTGATTTCGAGGGCTTCTAGTAGAATCAAAGGCTCGATTATTTGGGTTAATTCTTCATCAATCTCGCCAAATTTCACTTGTAGTAGACTCTCAACCATCAGGCGTTTAGTGCGCTGAACTTGCTCCATACCTTGCTGAATACCGCGCTGAATACCTTCCTGGAGACCTTGCTGCATACCTTCCTGGAGACCTTCTTGGATACCTCGCTGAGTTGCATCTTCAAGTCGTTGCAAATAGAGGGGTGACAGTTCCATAATTAACTCCCGATCTTCTCGATCTATGTCTTGACGGACTTCTAAAATCGTTCGCAAGTTGTACAACAATTCTAACGCGCTCAACCGAAAGAAATTATCCGAGGGTAATTCTCTCAATTCGGCAATAGCTTGCTTTTGCACGTTTCCCTTCCCCAAAACCCTCAGCCACAGCGTTTCGGGAGTGCGGGGCAGTTGGTGAATGGCAATGATTGCTGCTTTCAGAGACGGACTCAGAAAATAAACTCCATTTACCCAATTTTCGGGTTCGGGAATCGCTCCAAATCCAGCTAGCATGGTGTCGGAAACCGTCGGCGACAATATCCACAGTTGGGGCAAGTCTGCCTCTGCAATCCGGGTATTTTCTCTGGCTGCGATGCGTTCATATTCGGCGTGGACATCAAAGAGTTTTCCCAGACAACTGCGAATTTCTCCGGCTTGCACTGGACTGCGGAATGGTTCCAATACAGCGGGTTTTGCTGCGATTTGACCTAGAATACCGAGGGTCGTTGGTTCGACATCAGGTTCCGCTTTTGGGGCAAAGAAAACGTCAATCTGTCTCACTTCTCCAGCAATGTCGCGGCTGGTTTCGACATTGCCGAGAGGGGTTAATAGTTCTTTGAGATATTGTTTTGCGAATTGGTCGTGAATAAATCTGGTCATGAGAATTGTCAGCTATCAACTGTTTAAAAACCTCGCCACTACTCGTCTACTCGCTACTCGTTACCAGGAAGAGCCTGGTAATGCAGATCCGGAGGCTGTGCCTCCATTGTTGCAGCGGAGGCTCTTCCTCTGGAAATTTCCATGATCTGCCTGGGAACCAGTTAAACCTGTTAAAACCAGTTAAATCTGATCGTTAAAATTGTCAGCTATCAACTGTTTAAAAATCTCGCCATCAACTATCATTATCAACTGTCAACTGTCAACTGTCAACTCTTGGCAGCATTTACCCTCGCAGTTGCGCCGGCTGCGAATACAGCCGTATTCCTCGAAACGTTGACTGTGTTTGCTAACAGTAGGATAGGCAAGCAAATGTAAAGGAATTCCGATTAGTTTGTACAGCAATCGACCAGCAGCATGAAGAATATCCCAAGTTTCGCTCAAGTTAGGTTCTCGAACAAATTCTCCTATTTCATCTTTTAAGGCAATCCACTGAGATTGCAGAGTAGGAAAGTGACAATTATCAAATGCTGTCATACCTTTTTGATAATTTTTCCAAATTTTGTTCATAGATTTAATCAAATCTGGCTTAGTTCTGATAATATCAGAAGTTAATCTGAGATTACAATCATCCGGTCTTTTAAGGAAATCAGCTATGCGACTCTCTCAAATGCTTTTCGTCACCCTGCGGGAAGACCCCGCAGAAGCAGAAATTCCCAGCCACAAACTATTACTCCGTGCGGGATACATCCGGCGCATCGGTAGCGGCATTTACGCTTATCTACCTTTGATGTGGCGAGTTCTCAAAAAAGTCTCCCAAATTGTGCGGGAAGAAATGGATGCTACCGGCGCTCAAGAATGCCTTCTCCCGCAACTGCAACCTGCTGATTTGTGGCGGGAATCCGGTCGCTGGGATACCTACACTCAAGCTGAAGGTATCATGTTTTCTCTCACAGACCGTCGCGATACTGAGTTGGGATTGGGCCCAACTCACGAAGAAGTGATTACTACAATTGCTAAAGATATGATTCGTTCCTATCGGCAGTTGCCTTTGCATCTCTATCAAATTCAAACTAAGTTTCGCGATGAAATTCGCCCGCGTTTTGGGTTAATGCGCGGTCGCGAGTTTATTATGAAAGATGGCTATTCTTTTCATACTAGCGAAGAAAGTCTGAAAAAAACTTATCAGGATATGGATCGAGCATACAGCAATATGCTGCGCCGATCGGGCTTGGAATTCCGAGCAGTAGATGCCGATTCTGGTGCAATTGGTGGCTCTGGTTCTCAAGAGTTTATGGTGCTGGCAGAAGCGGGTGAGGATGAAGTTCTTTATACTGAAGACGGTCAGTATGCTGCTAATGTGGAGAAGGCTGTATCGATTCCTGCTGATGCGGAACTGTCGCCCTTTGCAACTTTTGAAAAGCGGGAAACGCCGGGAACTGACACAATTGATAAACTTTGCAAATTTTTGAAGTGTTCTCCGACGCAAGTTGTCAAAAATGTGCTTTATCAGGCTGTTTATGACAGCGGTATTACAGTTTTGGTATTGGTAAGCATTCGCGGCGACCAAGATGTGAATCAGGTAAAGTTGCTGAATGAATTAACTAAGTTGGCACCAAATTATCAAGCTAAAACAATTCTGTTTTTGACGGTTCCTGATGCGGAAGCTCAGCGGAAATGGGCGGCTAAATCTTTGCCTCTGGGTTATATGGCTCCCGATGTTGCTGATGATTATATCGCTGCAAGCAAGGAGGTAAATTCTAAGTTTTTGCGTTTGGTCGATCGCACTGCTGTCGATCTCACCAACTTTGTCACTGGTTCTAACGAGTCAGGATACCACGTTGTGGGAGCTAATTGGAATAAAGAATTTCCTCTACCTGCAACGGTTGTGGGCGTTAGAAGTGCCAAAAAGGGCGATCGGGCAATGCACAATCCCGAACAAACTTTGCAAAGCGCCAGAGGCATCGAAGTCGGCCACATCTTCCAATTAGGCACGAAATACTCCGAAGCAATGGGCGCCACCTACACCAACGAACAAGGCGAAGAAATGCCCTTTATCATGGGCTGCTACGGCGTTGGCGTGTCGCGGCTGGCTCAATCTGCCGTAGAACAATCCTACGACAAAGACGGGATAATCTGGCCAGTGGCGATCGCGCCGTATCACGCGATCATTAGCATCCCCAATATTTCCGACGCCCAACAAGTAGAACTCGCCGAAAAACTCTATGCAGAACTCAATCAATCTGGCATTGAAACCCTGTTAGATGACCGCGACGAACGAGCCGGAGTTAAATTCAAAGATGCCGATTTAATTGGCATTCCCTATCGAATTGTGACTGGCCGTTCCCTGAAAACAGGTAAAGTTGAAATTGTGGAAAGAGCAACTCACAAATCCCATGAAATTCTCATTGAGGAAGTTAATGCTACTTTGAAAGAGTGGATTGATCGCGCCCTCAAATAAGTTTTTACAACGGTAAGGTGCGCGCCGCGCACCGGGAGCATCTGGGTTTTGCAAAAAGCATTTTTCTTACAGTGCGAGCTTACAGTGCGAGCGTCCCCGCACGCGAGTACAAAACGCGAGCGGGGACAGCACTAAAAATGCAAAACTGAGATGCTCCCGCCACACCTTACATTAGCCCAAAACATCCGTTGTTATGCGTTTAAATTATATGTCAAAAAACAATCAAACCATGAGTGCATGGCTTTGAGCTTTGCCCTGAATGTGCAGCTAGCAAGGTGCACAGCCTGCACCCTAAATTAACGAGTAGTAAGGTGCGATATGAATCTGAATTTAAGTCAGTTTCTTCGATTCCCTCAATCCCGAACTTGGCGCTACTTAGCCCAAGTAACTGTCCTTGCGATCGCTTACGCTGTGGGAGCGAGGCTAGCATTATCAATTCAAGGTGTCAATCCCTTTGCTTCCTCGGTGTGGCCGCCCGCAGGCATTGCACAAGCCGGACTTTTATTGTTTGGTAGAAAAGTCTGGCCTGCGATTGTTTTGGGTATATTTTTACTCAATTTTGTTAACCCAACTGAACAGATATTTGCGGTTTGGCTGGGAGGAAACATTGGTGCTATTCTGCAAGCTGTTTTTGCAGCAACTGTGCTGCGCTGGCTGGGGTTTCGTCCCTCTCTAGAACGTTTAAAAGATGTAGTTAATTTAATCTTGTTTGGCGGTCTAATTTCTACTCAAATCAGTTGTACTATCGGCGCGCTTTCCATATATTTGGCTGGCAAAGTAGATTTGTCAGAATATTGGTCGCTTCGGTGGAATTGGTGGTTGGGTGACGCAATGGGAGTTTTGATTTTGACTCCCTTAATCCTCATTATTTTTCGTCCTCAAGTAACCGCCGATCGCTTAAAAATAAAAACACATCTTCCGAAAAATTATTTAATTTGGCGGGGAGTATGGTTGATCTTATTAATTGGGGTGAGCTGGTTTGTCTTTGAATCGAAAAATGACGCTTCTATTTCTCGCTATCCCCTTGAATATTTGCCGTTTCCTTTGATAATTTGGGCGGCGCTCCAATTCGGTCAGCGGGCCGCTGTTTTGGCATCGTTCATCGTCTCAAGCATCGCAATTTTCGGCAGTTCTCATGGAGGCGGCCCGTTTATAGCAAAAACCGAAAATATTAGTCAGGCTATTTTATTTTTACAAGCTTTTATGGCTGTAGTTACGATTACTTCGCTGTTATTGGCAGCGACGGTAGCCGAACGCGCAGCGGCCGAAAACTCTCTACGAGAAAGTGAAATTCAATATCGAGAATTGGTGGAAAACGCTAACAGTATTATTGTCAAATTGGAGCCAAAAGGCACAATTATTTTTTTTAATGAGTTTGCCGAAATATTGTTTGGCTACAATCAGGAAGAAATCCTTGGAAAAAATGCACTGGGAACAATTATTCCCCAAACCGACGACGAAGGGAATAACTTAGAGTTGGTTTATAATGAAATTTTACAAAATCCCGATCGCTTTACTAACTATGAAAATGAAAATATCCGGCGTGACGGATCTCGCATTTGGGTATCTTGGGCAAATAAACCGCTGTTTGATGCAGCGGGAGAACTCCTGGGCATCCTCTGCATCGGGACAGATATCACCGATCGCCGAAACGCTGAAATAGCCTTGCAAAAGCTGAATGAAAAGCTGGAAATCCGAGTTGCAGAGAGGACAAATGCCCTGAAACAAAGCGAACTTCAGCTACAGAAACAAAAATCGGCATTAATTGATTTAGCCAAAAATAAAGCGCTGAATCAAGGCGACTTAACCAAAGCGCTTCAAGAAATTACTGAAACTGCTAGCCGTACTCTGGAAGTTGCGCGATCGAGTGTCTGGTTGTACGATCGCCCTAAATCCAAGATGGAGTGCCTGGATTTGTTCGATCGCGCTGCCAACCAGCACTCAAAGGCTATGGAATTAGCAGAAGCAGACTATCCTGTCTATTTTCAAGCACTTCAAGAAGAACGGGCAATTGCTGCTTTTGACGCGCAAAAAGATTTTAGAACTAGAGAATTTGTGGAATCTTACCTAATTCCTATCGGCATCACTTCTATGCTAGATACGCCAATTCAAATAGGCGGAGAAATAGCCGGAATTATCTGTTTGGAACACGTAGGAATGCCGCGCAATTGGACTATTGAAGAACAAAGTTTCGCTGTTTCTCTAACAGATTCTGTAACTTTCGCAGTAGAAGCGCGGGAACGCCAGCGCGCTGAAGAAGCGCTGCGACAAGCTGAGGCCAAATACCGCAGCATTTTTGAAAATGTGATAGTCGGCATTTTTCAAACTACTCCCGATGGGGAATATCTCAGCGTCAATCCTGCTTTGATTCGCATTTATGGTTACAGTTCCTGCGAGGAGTTGATGGCA
>JBBSNU010000114.1:0-10398 GCA_038260455.1 Chroococcales cyanobacterium
AGATTATTATAACAAAAATGGTACGTAGTGGGGGGGTAAATACACACGTTGGGTTGGGGCGTGAATACCCCACAACAAACAACCCCCCCAAAAAAAATTAGCGACCAACGACCCGCCCCCAAAACGTGGTTCTAGATGTTTGGGAATTAAATCCCCAAATACGAACGACGACGACGAATATTATTGCGCTCAATCGAGCCGGCACGATATCGTTGGTAATTGTTGATGGGAAATTGGCGATCGGACTTGCGAATTCAGGATTATTAGACGAGAAATTGCATAAATCTTTGATGAGAGAGGAAAACAGCTTTTTAACGCAGAAAAACGCAGAGATATTCCTGAATGGTTTGTGACTTTTACAATCTCGTCTGTTGATTTTTCTGCGCTATGGGCTATGAGTTGTTAGCAATTTCCAATTCCCAATTCCCAATTCCCAATTCCCAATTTCGCCCTACCAATTATTCATTACTACCAAAGGTATCTTGGAGAACCGCCGCCTCGGTTTGAGTGACAAAATCGTGAACGAAGGCGCGGTACTCCTTCAAAGTTTCCGATACCCAATCTCGGTCTTCGCTGTTGGCGAAAATATGAACTGTGGGTTCGCTAGCATCGGGCAAAACTAATACCCAATTGTCGTCGCTGTAGTTAAAAATTTTTACTCCATCTACTAATTCTAAACGATCGGGCGCATGAGTTTCTACTAAATGCCGCATCAGGGAACCTTTGACAGTCCAAGGACAGCGGACACTGTAACTGCGGTGGGTGACTCGGGGAAGTTCGGCTTTGATCTGTCCGAGCGATCGCTCCTGAATCGTCATCATTTCTATCACCTTAGCAATGCAGAACATTCCGTCAAACCCCGGATGCAACTGCGGGAAAATAAAACCCATACTACCGCTACCGCCCAAAACTACATTCGGGTTCCTGTTAGCGGCCTCCATCAAAGCAGTTGGGTTCGCCTTCGTGCGGATTACCTTGCTTTGATAGCGGCGGGCGATCGCCTCCACCGCCGAAGACGCATTCACCGGCACTACTACTGTACCTTTCGGATTAGCAGTCAGCATCAAATTTACCATCAGCGCCGTCAGCATTTCCCCGCGAATCGCTATCCCAGACTCATCTACCAAAATGAGCTGTTCGCCGTTGGCCGACACCTGCACCCCAAAATTAGCGCTGAGTGCTTTCACCACCCGGCCGAGTTGGTCGAGCAAATATTCCCGTTCCCCGTTGCTCAGAGAAGTCTGCTTGAGACTGGCATTGAGCACCACCGCATCGCAGCCGAACTTGGCAAGCACTTGCGGCAGAATTGCTCCAGAAACCGCGTAAACGTAATCAATTACCACCTTAGTATTGCTGTAGCGTATTGCCTCAACATTCATCTGCCGCTCAAACATTCGGTTGTAAACGTCGAGAGCTTGGTTAAAGTACGACATCTCTCCAATTTCGGGAATTAGAGCTCGCCGCAAATCTTCCTTAAAATAAGCGCCCTCGATTTTTTTCTCAGCCGATTTAGTAATATTGATGCCTTTGATATCAAAGAATTCAATTAAAATGTGGTCGGAGCGATCGGGCGAAATGCGAACGTGAATCCCACCGGCAATTGAGATCGTAGACGAAACCGTGCGCGCGATCGGAATAGCCGTCGATTCCAAATTGACCACATTAATTCCCACCGACATCAAACCCGCAATCAAAGACCTCGAAACCATCCGCGAAATACTGCGCTGATCGCGAGAAACCGATACCGAAGTCCCCGGCTTCAAAGTCGAGCCGTAAGCCGCGCCCAATTTCACCGCAAATTCCGGGGTAATATCCACATTCGCCAGTCCTTGAACGCCACGCTGGCCGAATAAATTCCGCTTAGCTTGTTCTCCCCAAATTAAATTTTGATTTAACAAAGCGCCGGATTCAATATTTTTGCTCGGCCAGACGCGCACGGAGGGGCCGATTTGCGCTTCTTCTCCCACGATCGACATCGAACCGACCACAGCACCTTCGAGGATGTGGGCGCGCCTGTCTATGCGGGTGCTGCGGCAAATCACGCAGGCCGTGATGTGAGCGTCTTCGCCGATAATTGCTCCGTTCCAGACGATCGGACGTTTGAGGTTAGCGTCGGCCCCTACTGTCACGTTATCTCCGATTACTGTACCCGCATCGATTTCAACTCGGGCTCCAATCCGGCAATTACTACCGATCATCGCCGGTACTTCGACGATCGCGCTATCGTCAATAAAAGTATTTTGACCTACCCAAAGCCCCGATCGAACTTCGTTGTAGTAACTCAAATCCAGCTTGACTTTTCCCCGCAGCGCGTCGTATTGAGCTTCGCGGTAAACATCAAGCTGTCCGACATCGCACCAGTAACCCTCGGCCACGTAACCGTACATCGGCTCGTTTTTTTCCAGCAGCAGCGGAAACAAGTCTTTCGAGAAGTCGCACTCCTGATTTGCCGGCAGGTAGTCCAAGACTTCGGGTTCTAAAATGTAGATACCCGTATTGACGGTATCGGAGAAAATTTCGCTGCTAGAGGGCTTTTCCAGAAAGCGACTGATGCGGTAATTTTCCTCGGTAATCACCACCCCGAATTCCATCGGGTTGGGAACGCGAGTTAAAACTAACGTAGCTTTGGATTGCTTGCGGCGGTGAAATTCGATCGCTTCTGTCAAGTCGAAGTCTGTGATGCTGTCGCCGCTGATCACCATAAAAGTTCGATCGAGCAATTCAGCAATATTTTTGACGCAACCAGCCGTACCCAGCGGTTGGTCTTCCTCCACAGCGTAAGTCATTTGAACGCCAAAGTCTGCCCCATCAGTAAAATATTCGCGCATCACATCGGGAAGGTAATGCAGCGTCGCAATAATTTCCGTAATCTTATGCCTTTTTAGCAAATTGATAATGTGTTCTGCGATCGGGCGATTCAGAATCGGCACCATCGGTTTGGGCAAATCGCACGTCAGGGGTCTAAGCCTCGTTCCCGACCCCCCAGCCATCAGCACTGCACGCATAAAATCCTCCTTGCTTTGAAAGCTATCTACCGTCATTGTCCGCTAGAAAAAGTTTGCCTGCTGTAATCTGTGGGGCACCGCTATCAATTCTTAGTTAATTATCTTTGAGTAGTTGCACGCCTGCGAAATCCCCAAAAGCGAGGTCGTCCGCCAACAGCAACCGATTTCAACCGAATTAGGATTTGCCGCCTCGAATTTTAGCAAAAGTAGCTTCTTCCTTGCACCCTGAAAGCTATTTCCTGGCTGTTATAGCAACCGCGCCCGACGTTTAGGACGTTCTCAATTGCTCAAACCCTTACTGAATATTGCTTCTTCCTTCTGCCTTCTGCCTTCTTCCTTCTGCCTTCTTCCTTCTTCCTTCTGCCTTCTGCCTTCTGCCTTCTTCCTTCTTCCTTCTGCCTTCTGCCTTCTGCCTTCTGCCTTCTGCCTTCTTCCTTCTTCCTTCTGCTATATTTTTAAGCTTCCCACCATCAGCGATTTTGAAGTATCTAGCTGAAGGTGGAATTGCTACGGGTATCCCTGCGCCAAGCCGTCCGATAAATGATAGATTAAGAGTAGCGATGCAGGCTCGCTAACTCAAAATCCAATCAGTCGCTTAGGGGGTTATTTAATGGAACCGTTAATTGGATTGGTATTGCTAGTCGCTTACGGCGGCGGTATTTGGAAATTTTGGAACGGTTTCGATCGCACTAACTTCGACAGAAGTTTTGCAAACCGCCTGAAACTGTCCCTGCTGTGGCCCGCGTTAATTTTTAATAAGCCTTACCGCCAAAACTTTACAAAAGCACTCAAAGGCTCTAGAAGGTAATCCAAGAATGTCTAAAAAGTCGGAGCGCCCAGTTGCAGGTCAAGAGCAAACTTGGTTTGCCAAAGGAAAATCAGATAGCTGGCAAGTTTTACTGTCGCAAGTCGCCACTAGGTTCGATCGCGAATATCGAGGAGAAGCATTCGCCCTACCCGAAGAAGTCGAAGCAATGCCAATTTTCCTAGAATCAGTCGCCGGAACCCTCCAAGCAAAAACAGTATCACCCTTCTGGAAAATTGCCAAACCTCAAAAAAACCAGCGCTGTTTAGACATTGGCTGCGGAGTAAGCTTTCTCATCTACCCTTGGCGGGAGTGGGAAGCATATTTTTACGGTCAAGAAATCAGCAGCAGCGCCCGAGACGCATTAAACGCTCGCGGCCCCCAGCTCAATTCTAAGCTGTTCAAAGGCGTAGAATGGGCCCCCGCCCACCAGTTAAATTACGAAGAGGATCAGTTCGATTTATGCCTTGCTACAGGCTTTAGCTGTTACTATCCCATAGACTATTGGAATATTGTCATGGGAGAAGTAAAGCGAGTTTTAAAACCGGGCGGTCACTTTGTATTTGATGTTCTCAACCCCAATGCACCTCTAGCAGAAGACTGGGCAATTTTGGAAACTTATCGAGCAGGGGAAGTATTTTTAGAGACAATAGAAGACTGGGAAAAACTGATAAAAGCTGCGGGCGCTAAAGTAGTAAAAAAGCAAAGCGGCGACTTATTCCAAATGTACAAAATTCAATACAATTGAGAGGGCATTGGGCATTGGGCATTGGGCATTGGGCATTGGGCATTGGGCATTGGGCATTGGGCATTGGGCATTGGGCATTGGGCATTGGGCATTGGAAATTGGAAATTGGTGAGATCAACTCCCGTTAAATAATGTAGGGTGCGTCAGCAACTAAAAATTGGTTTGAGAAGCGACAAATATCGAAGCTGACGCACCCTACGAATACTTTTACTGACAGCAATAAGATTGGTTCGTAGTGCGGACTTTAGTCCGCAACATGAAAGCGGACTAAAGTCCGCACTACGAACCGTTTTTGTGATGGTAATCGAGCGGATATGATATGACTGCATTCATTGATTGAGATGCTTTCAAGCAGACGCACCCTACTAAACCGAAGCAAGCCGATTCGATGTTACCGATTCCCAATTAGCCACGAACAATTAATTTTCGGCGGCAGGAGAAGGTGACACTTCGGCGGCGGGAGAAGGTGCAGGAGAAGGCGACACTTCGGCGGCGGGAGAAGGTGCAGGAGAAGGCGACGCTTCGGCGGGAGAAGGTGCAGGAGAAGGCGACGGCGACACTTCGGCGGCGGGAGAAGGCGCAGCTTCCGGCGACGGAGCAGGTGACACTTCGGCGGCGGGAGAAGGTGCAGCTTCCGGCGACGGAGCAGGCGACGGCGACGCTTCGGCGGGAGAAGGTGCAGCTTCCGGTGACGGCAACGGAGCAGGCGACGGCGACACTTCGGCGGATGGCTTCGGTTGAGGCGAGGGCGACGGTTTGGCGGCGGGCGAAGGTGCCGGCGGCGACTGTTTTGAGCCTGGTTGCGGTTTGTTTTCGCCGGCGGGTGGCTTCTCAAACTGGGGTTTGACTTCCGCAGGTGCTGGGGATGGCTGGCTTGTCGGGCTCGGTTGTGTCGGGGCTAGGGCTGGCGGCTGCTGGCCTGTTGGTCGGGGACTGGTTGGGGCGGTGGATGGCGTTACAGGAATGCCGCGGCAAATTTTTTCGTCGTATTTAAACGCGACAGCCACCTGGTAAAGCTTGTGCGTGCTGGCTGCTGGAAATGTCAGAGCGGGATTGATAATCGCAGTTTTAGCCGTGTTGTCTAGAATACTGTAACCCGTGGGGACGATCGCCTGCGGCTCGGCTTTGAGCAAACCTTGAGGGCTGACAACTGCTCCAAAAACTGCTACTCCTTCGAGTTTTTGCGAGCAAGCTGCTGCCGGATAAGCGACATTCACAGGAGTCGGGCCGGTCATTTCCAAGTCGGGATAAGCTTTTTTGAATTTATCAAACAAAGCAACATAGGTATTTGCAGCAGCAAGCTGTGTCTCTCTGTCCCTGGGCAAGTTTGAACCGGGAACTCCCTGCTGTTCTAGCTGTTGCTGTCCCTGGTCAAATTGTTGCCTCCTGAGTCTTTCTTCGGGAGTTTCTGCAATCAGATTCCTTTTATTCGGATCTTTTTGAGTTAATTTTGGCCCTCCCTCGATTCCCGAATTCCTGCCGGTAATTGGAAATTCCGGCGTAAAGACTGGAGCTCCGTCTGGAAATAACGGCAGTCCGCCTCTACTAGCTATGATTTTTTTGAGCGTTTCTGCCTCGTCTTCCGAGGGCCCGCCGGGAAGCTGGGGCACTTCACTCAGCGATGGTGGCGGCGGGATATTGCGATCGAAATTACCGGGCAATGGCGGAAAAATTACACTACCCGGAGGCAGTGGCGGGAGGATAGTAGGTGTTGTCGGGAAAGGGCTGTTGAGAGTCGGGGCTGGAGTTGTGGGAGGCGGCGGGGCTGTTGGGGCTGTTAAGGGCCCGAAAGAGGGAGGGAGAGGGGAAAAGAATCCAGGAGGGGGCATTCCCGGAGGCAGGGCGGGCAAGTTAATGGTTGGAGGTGCGGGGGGTAAAGGCGGGGCTAAATTGGCCGAGAGGGGAACGGGAACTGGTGCGACGAGCGAAAAGGGTGCAGTGGGGGGCTTTGGTGGTATAGTTTGTGGCAAGCGCCCCGCTTGGGCCGGAGTTAATTGTACGAAGCCGACGGAACCGGGGATATTTTTGTTTGAGGAATTTCCACCATTGATTAAGTTTGAAATCGTCGGGGCGCCTACTCCGAGCATTCCGTGAACGCCGACAGAGGCTAGGGCTGCCCACCAAAAAGGCTGGCGCACCGGTTCGGAAAGGGTGTTGGCTAGGGACGAAGAGTCTGTCATGACCATAGGGAATAAGTAATTGGTAACTGGTAATTTTGGGATTGATAATTTGGAATAGGAGGTTAATAGTTATTAGTTGATATTTTTTTATTTTGACCGATTTAAAAGCGGTTGTTCTGGAATTGAAAGCTATAATTTTAGCACGGTCGGCCTTGAAATTGCCCGATCGACTTTGATTGAGATTCCGCTGTTTTTAGGCCGGAGGCTGAATGCTCTAAGGGGTTTCTCACTTATTGCTGAGAATCGTATTCGGGGCATCAGGCGGGCTGGTGCATTCAGAGGACTATTGCTGCTGTAGGTGATGGGACAGACTGCGCTGTTGCCATACCCCTGCTGTGAGGGATGAACCAATTAAACACGATCGCTCGCACGGATCGATCGGCGTAACCGAATTGGAAACGCCATCAAAAAAACTCAAAACTCAAAATTTGGGGCTGTAGCTGGAATCTCAAAACTACTCCCTCGATTCACCAGCGATAGCGGTTAGTTTTAAAAGGAGCTCCTTCGATGCTCAGCAAGTCGATCGGATAAATAGGAGCCCCGCTTGCCATATACTGAAACATCTCCCGAACCTCCTCACCCCGCAGGGACAACTGGTCTAATTCTTTGAGAGAATACCAACCAGCACACAAAGTATACTCGTCCGGCTTGCTCTTGGGCGGTGTTTTATCTTCAGGACGAGCCACAAAAATGACTCGGAGGCGCACATTGCCCCTAGGCATCACCGTATGCTCTACCCTGAGAATTCCTTCCACGATCACAGAAATGCCCGCTTCCTGGACGGTATTGCGAACAGCAGCATCGAGCAAAGTCTCCCCTTTTTCCACCCGCCCTGCTGGGAGATACCACTGCTGATCGTACTTGCGCTCTTGTACCAGTAGAAAACGGTCTTCTAAGTGAACGACAACTAGGGTAAAATACAATGTTGAAATCGGCTCGCGAGCCATAGAAGTAGATATTCCCCAAGCAAAAAGTTTAACCAGCGACAGGTGTTAGCAATCCAAAGGGTGCTTTTTCAAGCGTTTGTGAACTTGAAAAACATATCCTAGCATCCCCGGGCCACCAATCCAATAATCTCAAATCTCAAATCCTACCACCCCCGCGGCACCAATCAAATAATTTCAAATCGATGGGCCACCAATCTAAAATCTAAAATCTAAAATCTAAAATCTAAAATCGATCGTGCCATTACCAACTGTGATTTTACCTGGATATTTTGCTGCTGCTTTGGACTATCGGGAATTAGAAAAATCTCTAGTCGATCGAGGTTTTCCAACTGTAACAGTACCTCTGAGCAAGCGAGATTGGTTGCCGACTTTTGGCGGGCGGTCGATGGTGCCAATTTTGCGGCAGCTCGATCGCGCGGTCAAACAAATGTTACAGCAATACGGCTGCCAACAGATCAATCTTATCGGTCATTCCGCCGGCGGATGGATTTCTCGCATCTATTTGGGCGAAAAGCCTTACACCATTCACGGGGACGTGCTTGAGGACGCGGGTTTGTGGGAAGCTCACTCATCTGTAAACACTTTAATCTGTTTAGGCACGCCACACGTCTCTCAAGAGCGCTGGACGCGCAAAAATCTAAATTTTGTCAAAATGCACTATCCGGGGGCTTTTCACCCGCAGGTGCGCTACGTGTGCGCTGCAGGGAAGGCTGTTTTTGGCAAGCCCGGTTTAAAGACTTGGCTGGCTTACAAAAGTTACGAGTTGACTGTGGGGAAGGGCGAAACTTGGGGGGATGGAATTACGCCGGTGGAAGCTGCTCTTTTGGACGGGGCGGAAAATTTGGTGTTGGAGGGAGTGTGGCATTCGCCTCGTTCTCCGGGGAAGTGGTACGGTTCGCCGGAGGTTCTGCCGGCTTGGATTGCGTATTTGCAGTAGAAACGAACCGCGAAGGCGCTAAGGACGCGTTCGGCGAAGCCGTTCCCGTTCCCCGCAGGGGTTCCCGAAGGGTAGGGTAGGAAGAAGCGGAAGATTTAGTTATAATCTGTGTTAGGAGCGAGTTTAGTGCTGTAAAACTCGTCTCTCCGCGATGCTATGTTTGCTTAAATTTTTATCGCCAACTTTAACTATTATGATGGCAAGCCCGCGATTACTCAATTCTCCTTTAACTGTACTTCCTTTGGAAAATGGCGATCGGCTCAGCCGCGTTGAATTCGAGCGCCGTTACAGCGCAATGCCGCAACTCAAAAAAGCTGAATTGATCGAAGGAATGGTTTATATGGCATCACCGTTAAGATTCAGAAGTCACGGGAAGCCCCACGCTCATATTATGACTTGGCTGGGGACTTACGACGCTGCTACGCCTGGGGTGGAATTGGGCGACAATGCGACTGTGCGCTTGGACGCGGATAACGAACCTCAGCCGGATGCTTTGTTGAGAATTGATGCCGGAGGTCGATCGCACATCAGCGATGATGATTATGTTGAAGGTGCACCGGAATTAATTGTTGAAATTGCCGCCAGCAGCGCTTCCTACGATTTGCACGAAAAACTTAGAGTCTACCGCCGCAACGGAGTACAAGAATACGTAATTTGGCGGGTTTATAATTGTGAATTAGATTGGTTTAAGTTGAGGGATGGGGAATACGTGCAGCTTGAACCTAATGCTGAGGGAATAATTTGTTCGGAAGTTTTTCCGGGTTTGCGGTTGGATAAGTTTGCTTTGTTAGCTGGGGATTTGGCGAGAGTGTTGGAGGTTTTGCAGCAGGGATTGACTACGCAGGAACATCAAAGTTTTGTTGAGTCATTAGCCAGTAGCCATTAGTCATTAGTTTTAGACTTACATTGCATTCTATCGCTTTCAATTCTTGAAATTATCTGCGTTAATTCGTGTTTATCTGATTTATATCTGCGGTTTCTGTATCTATCGAAGACTTATGCACTTCAATTCTATTGCGGGGAGGAAGTTTGAGAGTTATTCGAGATGTCTGTTAATTCTTTTCCCCGCAAGCCATCAACCAAAAACTCATCATCGATCGATCGCCCGCAGCGACAAACTCATCCCGCGAAACAAGATAACTTTCTATTTCCGACTCCGAAATCAACCCTTGTTTGACCATTTGTAAAATGGGCCCGGAGTCCAGCAAAGGTTCAAACGCTTCAATTCCGATGATATCACTGTGGCTAACAACCGCTTCTAAATCGATGCTACTAAATCCAGCTTGTTTGAGAATGCGGCACAGATTTCGCCCGATCGATAAATCGCCGCCCCGAGATGCCATAACCTGCTTCCATTTCTCCCTGACAATCTCGACTGATATGGGTGGATTTGTCAGCCAAAACAGATCCAAATCATTATCAATAATCACCAGTTTTCCCCCAGGCTTCAAGATGCGAAATATTTCTCTAGCTGCTGCGATGGGATCGGGGAGGTGAACAAATAGCAAACGGGCGATCGCAAAATCGAAAGTGTTATCATCCAAACCAGTATCCCCAACCGACGCTTGGACGTGATTTACTCGATCGCCCGCTTTGTCCTGCAAATATTCTACTGCTTTTTCGTGCAATACCGGATCGATTTCTACCGCTGTTACTGAACTGTTTGGCAGCAATTTTAACAGTTTTTCACTAAAAAATCCCGGCCCGCTACCTGCTTCCAAAACATTCATCCCGTCGGCTAAACCGAACCACTTTAAAGTGCGTGCTTCTTTTTCC
>JBBSNU010000115.1:0-10320 GCA_038260455.1 Chroococcales cyanobacterium
GTTGCGATTTCCTTTAGGGAAGCAAGTTAAAGCTTGGTTTGGCATAGATGCGTTCTATCTGCCCATGCCATCTAATTTAGAGCATTCTTGTATTCGAGAGTACAGGATTTTACCCAGAAACGGATGTTTCTATCTGGAATTAGTTTACCAAAAAGAAGCTGTCCAATCCGATGTGAACGTTGATTCTGTGTTGATGATCGATCATGGGATAGACAACTGGATAACTTGTGTTAGCAATATTGGAACTTCATTCATCGTAGACGGAAGGCATCTCAAGTCCATCAACCAAGGCTACAACAAACGAGTGGCAATCTTGATGTCTGGAAAAGACAACGGATTCTGGTCGAAAAGACTGGAACGGCTGACCGAAAGCCGAAATAGAACAATGCGGGATGCGGTCAATAAAGCTGCTCGTAAGGTCATCAATCATTGTGTATCGTCCAAGATTGGTACAGTCATATTTGGATGGAACAAGAATCAGAAAAATTCGATAAATCTGGGTACAAAGACTAATCAAAAATTTGTTCAAATTCCCACTGGTCGGTTAAAAGATAGAATCGCTCAACTGTGCGAACAGTACCGAATCAAATTCGTTGAAACTGAAGAATCCTATACCTCGAAAACTTCTTTTCTAGATGCTGACGAACTGCCTAAATTCGGTGCGAAACCCGAAGGGTGGAAAGCTTCTGGAACAAGAATTAAACGTGGATTGTATCGGACAGCGAATGGGTGGCTAATTAATGCAGACTGCAATGGGTGTGCAAATATTGGTCGTAAAGTAGCAACAATACTTGGAATTGATCTCAGTGGAGTTGGTAGGGGTGATTTGTCAGCACCCGTAAGACTTAAATTATGGTCTTATGAATCCCCGTCCCTTTAGGGCTGGGGAGTTGTCAAAAGAAAGTTAAATTCCAGAAAGTAAAATTAATTACAGTCGAGTTAAGCTAAAAGTGTTTGCTAAAAAAAGTCATTCAAGCAACCCAGAAAACAACAATTCTCACTTGGGCGGCACGGGCGACGAGCTCGCGGCAGCGAAAATTTCGTGCAGCCAACAAGTCGAACAGGATTGGTATCGAACTCTCTACGACAATTTTCCGGGCATTTACTTCGTTCTAGATGCTTTGGGAAGAGTTTTTTCCATCAATCAATTCGGCGAGTCTCGCCTCGCCTACAGGTCGCAGGAATTAATTTATCATTCAATTTTTAACATATTTTACTGTCAAGATCAAGAGAAAATGCAGGCAGAATTTGCTGCACTGACACAGGCCAAAAATGGTAAGCTGGCTGCAGGAGTTGCC
The DNA here is from genome assembly GCA_038260455.1 of Chroococcales cyanobacterium. Classification (GTDB taxonomy): domain Bacteria; phylum Cyanobacteriota; class Cyanobacteriia; order Cyanobacteriales; family Microcoleaceae; genus Microcoleus. Next base: position 1,299 of record JBBSNU010000115.1, read on the forward strand.
TGTTGGGAAGGTCGCTTGACTTGCAAAGATGGCAGGATTATCTGGGTCAAAGCAACGGCGCGCGCTTTGTCTGGGGTAGAATGGAAAATAGAGGAAAATAATGGCGATCGCTCAATGGTCAATTTTCAGCGACCGACTGTACTCTTAGTTTGCGAAGAAATTAAGACGACTTCGCCCGTAGCAGCGCCGCCAAACTTGAGAAAAAATTGGCGCAGTCCAACTTTGGCGATCGCCAAATTAGCAAAAATTCAAATTCAAGAACGCAACAATATAGAACAATTCATCCGCGAAGTCACAGAAGCGGCTATCAGTATCATCAACTGCGATCGAGCCAGCATTTGGCTGTACGGCGAAGACAAAACTCAGCTTCACTGCATCGACTTTTACGAAGAAAATACTAAACTTCATTCCGTACAAATAATCGTCACTGCAGCCGACTGTCCGGCATATTTTCAAGCCTTAAATTCAGCAATTCCCATCGCAACGGAGGACGCAGAAAATGACCCAAGAACGCAAGAACTTGCAAGTCTTTATTTTGCAGATCGCGGTACGACTGCTTTGTTAAACATACCGATTGTGCTAGCAGGTCAAATGGCAGGAATAATCAGCGCCGAACGTGAAAGTTCCGGCAGTCATTGGACGGAAGAAGAACAGGAATTAACCAAAATATTAGCAGATTTTGTATCTTCCAGTTTGTTAGCTAGCGAAAATACTAAATTAGAAGGAATGCGGCGCGAACAGCAACAAAACTTGCTGAGCAAATACTACGACCGACTAGAAGAAAGAGTAGAAAAACGCACAGCAGAACTCAAAAAAGCTAACACAAAACTACAACAAGAAATAATTAGAAGAAAACAAGCAGAAGCAGAAATGCGCCGGCAGCACCAAGAACAACAAATTATTTTTGATTCTGTGCCGGCGATGATTTGGTACAAAGATCGGGAAAGCCGCCTGCTGCGAATTAACAAAGCTGCCGCTGCATCGAGAGGATTGCCAGCAAGTCAATTGGAAGGAAAATCTTTTTATGAAATCTATCCAGACGAAGCAGAGCAATATTATTTAGAAGATTTGGAAGTAATGAATTCGGGGGTTCCTAAACTGGGAAAAATCGAACTTCTGCCAACAGTCTCCGGTCAAAAATGCTGGGTGCGAATAGATAGAATACCTTACCGGGATGAAACAGGTCAAGTCGCTGGCGCTATCGTGTTTGCAGTAGATATTACAGATTTAATTAAGGTCGAAAGAGAACTGCGAAGATATCGCGATCGCCTCACCGAAAAAGTCGAGAAACGCACTGCTATGTATCGGCAAGCAATGGCAGCTTTGTATTCGGCAAATACGCAACTGCAACAGCTAATTAATAACAGTTCTGCTGTGGGAAATGGCAGCACGACAGCAGCGCAATTGCTCGAAGGCGAAGCTTATTTTGAACCAGTGGCGATCGCCGACCGCGACACAATTTTGAGCGTCAACAGCGATTTTGCCGAGATGTTCGGTTACAATCCAGGGGAAATGGTGGGAATGAGTTTGCTGGAACTGCTGTCGCCAAAATCTTATAAAGTAGGGCCACAAATGATTTCCGCAAGCAGCAATACAGTCTGCGAAGCAGTTTTTCTCAAGCGGGACGGGACTGCTTTTAATGCTGACGTGCGGAGTAAATTCGTAGTTTGCGACGGTCGTTTAGTGCAGGTAAAAGCAGTGCGAAACCTCACGGAACGCAAATTAATAGCATCGGAATTAGAACGATCGCGCTCTTTGCTGTACGCTACTATGGAAGCAACGACTGATGGCATTCTTGCCGTTAGTACCGCCGGAGAATTGATTAGTTTTAACGAAAAGTTAGTTTTAATGTGGGGAATTCATGAAGAAGTTAGAAACTCGATGGATAGAACGGTGCGGCTGACATTTCTCACTAAGCACGTTAGAGATCCGAGGGCTTTTTTGCAGAAAATTAAAGAAATTTATAGCGATGCGGAATCCGAAGGCTGCGATATTCTCGATTTTAAAGACGGTCGGACTTTTGAGCGCTACACGCAGCCGATTCGAGTCGGACAAGATATTATTGGCAGGGTGTGGCGCTTCCGCGATATTACTTCTCGCGAAAAGGTGACGGCAATGTTGGGAGATTCTCAACGGCGCTTTAGAGCAATTTTTGATTCTTCGTTTCAATTTGTCAGCTTGTTGAAGCCGGACGGCACTCTGCTGGAAGCTAACCAAACTTCTCTGGATTTCGCGGGAATTAAGCTGCGGGATGTGGCAAACCGCCCGTTTTGGGAGTGGCCGTGGTGGGGGAGTTCTGAGGAAGTTCGGGAACAGTTACAAGATGCAATTTCTCGATCGGCAAAAGGTGAATTTGTCCGCTATGAAGTGGAAGTTCAAGGCGCAAATGAAACGGCAACTGTTGATTTTTCTCTCAAACCTGTCGCGGATGAAACTGGCAAAATAGTATTGCTACTGCCGGAAGGTAGGGACATTACTCAAAGCAAGCAAGCGCAAGTCGCGCTACGGCAGCAGATAGAACGGGAACGCCTGATCGCGCAGATTCAATCGCGCATCCGTTCTTCTCTGGATATCGAAGATATTCTCAACACTACAGTAGCGGAAGTGCGGGAATTTTTGGCAACCGATCGCGTGATTATTTTCCGCTTCCGACCCGATTGGAACGGAGATGTGGTGGTGGAGTCGGTTGGGGAAGAATGGATGCCGCTGATGGGTATGGGTGTAGAGGATTGCTGTTTTGCTAATAGTTATATCGGACAGTATTTGAAGAACAGAATTCGAGCGGTCGAGGACATTCACACTTCTAATTTTGCCGAGTGCCACATCAATTTTTTGGCCGGGTGTCAGGTGAAAGCGAATTTAGTCGTGCCCATCGTGCAGCAGGGAATGGAAAATCGCAACGGTAATCCTACTTGTCAAGTACCGAAGTTGTGGGGTTTGCTGATTGCCCACCACTGTTCGGCACCCCGCCAGTGGCAGCAGTTTGACATAGATTTGCTCAGTCAGTTGGCTACTCAAGTGGCGATCGCGATCGAACAATCTTTACTGTACCAGCAGCTAGCAGCAGCTAACCAGCGGTTGGATGGCTTGGCGAATTTGGACAGTCTGACTCAGCTAGCTAACCGCCGCCGGTTTGACGAGGTGATTAACCGGGAATGGGAACTATCGAGCACTTCGGAACCGCTATCTTTGATTATGTGCGACATTGACTGTTTTAAACTTTACAACGACAACTACGGCCACCAGGCTGGGGATGCTTGTTTGCAGCAAGTCGCGCGGGCGATCGGGGATGGTTGCACGAACGCACCGGCAGAACGCCTTTATTTAGCTGCTAGGTACGGTGGCGAGGAATTTGGGGTGATTTTGCCAAATACCGACATCGCGGCGGCACAGGCTGTTGCTGAGGGAATCCGCCAGCGCGTCAAAGCTTTAGCAATTCCCCACGTCAAGTCTGTTGTCACCGATTCCGTGACTCTCAGCATGGGGGTGGCGACGATTTGTGAAAATCAAAATTCGCCGAAGATGCTGATTGAAGCTGCTGATAAGGCGCTTTATCGGGCTAAGTCGGGCGGGCGCGATCGAGTTGTCATTAGTCAGTTGTCAGTTGACAGTTGACGGTTGTCAGTTGACGGTTGACTGTTGACGGTTGACTGTTGACTGTTGACTGTTGACGGTTGACGGTTGACTGTTGACTGTTGACTGTTGACAGCTTAGTAAAAAAAGCGATCGCCCTAACCGGCATAAGGTCAGCGCGATCGCGGTACTATGAATCAGCATTTATATATCAGGCTTGGCGCGGAATTTTTACGCATTTTCACGAAATTTGTTACAAAACTTTACTTTTGGGTGAAAATATCCAGAAATCGCTTTTCTCTACCTGATATAGCAGTTATCAGAAAGATGAGGTATGCCCTATGCCCTATGCCCTATGCCCTATGCCCTATGCCCTATGCCCTATGCCCTATGCCCGATAGTACCTCACCTTTTTGAGAAAGGCTATATCTCTTTTTTTTTTGAACCGCATAGGGCGCAGAGGGCACGGAGGAAGAGAAGAAAGAAAGGAGTTGGCAACTGATGAGGGATTGCTATAGCAGCAATTTGCAATGCCCAATGCCCAATGCCCAATGCCCAATGCCCAATGCCCCACCTATTTAGCTAACAGTTTCTGAAACACCCCATACATATCCTCAGCCAATTTTTTAGGATTCCACAAAGGCGCGAGATGTTCCGGCTGCTTAGATTTTATTAAATGCTGTTTCACCGCATTTCTCAAACCAGCATCCAGGCCAAACTTAACCCCCCACTGCGTGTATTCCTCCCAACTCCAAGCCGCACCAACATCAAGATTTGCACTTTTGAGAAAAGCATAACCCATCCGCGAAAGATATTGGTCGCCGGATCTAGTTACTATTGGCAAATTAGCCCACAAAGCCTCTAAATTGTGAGTCCCGCCGTTGTAAGGATAGGAATCTAACAGCACGTCAGCTACATAATAAATAGCGCGGTGTTCTTCCTCGGTTCTGGTTTGCCCGATAAACTTAATCCGAGCAAAATCTACTCCCTGAATATCGCATTCTTCGCGGTAAGTGCTGTGAATAACATCTGGATCGCCTTGGCCCTTGCGAATCAACAAACTATCTGGTACTTGTTTGAGTATTCTAACTTGAGCTTGTACCATTTCGGGATTCGTTTTTCTCCCTGGCGCAACACACAGATAAGCCATTTGATTTAAGCCAATTCCCAGAGCATTTCTAATCGATTCTCGATTCACGGAAATGCTTTGCAGTGCGCCAATTGCTACCGAACAACTAGGCAACCTAACTAACTGTTCTAAGTAATGTTCTTCAACGCCTGGGGGATGAGTGTGTTCGTCACAGAGAAAATAGTGATTCTCCGAAATGTAGGGCGCATCGAATCCCAGCCAAGAAACGCAAATCCCCGCAGGATATTGATACAGCACTTCAACATTTGTTGGCACTGTCATCGAGTCTAAATCTATTAAAACATCCAAATCGTCTTGCACTACTTCCGCGAGGATTTCGCCGCCGTCAGCAAAGCCGTTGGGATATTTTTTCGGCCAGTAAAACTTGCCAGCCATTTCTTCAAATCGTTCGGTAACTTCATCTCGGTTGAGTTTGCCGGTGACGTAAAGATGAACGTGGGGAGTGATGCGGCTTAATTCGCGAATTAAAGCTTCGCTGCACCAGCCTACTGAGTGGCGGCGGAAGTGTTTGGAAAGGAAGCCGATTTTTAATGGCTGTTGTTTTGTGAGGAAATTTACTGATTTGATTCGATTAATTGGCTGCCGCTGCATGACGGCTTTTTTGTAGTATTCTTTGGCAACTAATCGGTAGAAACTGGCATTTTTTTGGCGGTTGTCTCGCAGGTGAGAAACTGCAAATAGGAAGATTTCGTAAAGCAGTTTTAGTTCAATGACGCTAAATGTTTCGACTTTTTCGTAGCAGAGTTTTTCGATTTCTTCGAGTTTCTCAATTGCCTGTTTGCTGACACCTGATTGCAGGTAGGAAAAGACGTAGGCTGTGGCTGACATGACTGGGGCATTGTCGCCGCAGAATTCGCAGTATTTGTCGGCTACGCTGCGGGCTCTGGCGAGGTTGGTGGAGTGGCTTAGCAAGTCGCAGAGTTGTTGGTGGGCTTCGCTAAATTTGGGGCTGCATTCGATCGCCTTTTCAAAATGTGCGATCGCCTCTAGGGGCTTATCTTGTTTTTGAATGTGTCCCATCCGGCAGTAAACCTCTGCCCAATCCGGTTTTAGTGTCAAAGCTTGCTGATAGCTGGCTAAGGCTTCTTCCAGCCGCCCCAGCATGGAAAAACAACTGCCGAGGTTAGCGTGAACTTCCGGCCAATCTGGCTTGATTTTGAGAGTATTTTGGTAATGAATAATTGCTTCTTCGTACTTGCATAGCTGTAAGAATGAGTTGCCTAAATTGAAGTGCAGAACTTCTAATTCTGGCTTGAAACTTACAGCTTTTTGATAGTAAGCGATGGCAGCATCGAGATTACCTTGTTGCGATCGCGCGCTGCCGATGTTAGCATAGGCTTCTGCCCAATCCGGTTTAATGGCGATCGCCTTTTCGTAGCTTTCGACTGCTTCGTCGCGCTTTCCTTGAGTGAAAAGCCGATTGCCTAAGTTAAAGTGGAAGTCTGCACCGACAAGCTGCGGGTTGAGTTCGGATGTTCTTTTAAAACAGGCGATCGCTGCTTCAATGTTGCCGTGTTTGTGATATACTTTCCCTAAATTCCAGTGAGCGCCCGCTAAATCTGGACTCAGGGCAATGGCTTGCTCGTAATTGGCGATCGCCTCTTCCAAACGTCCCATTTTAAAGTACATACTGCCAATATTTGCCCGCACTTCTGCAAAGTTTGGCTGCAATTCTAAGGCTTGAGAATACGATCTAATAGCAGCTTCAATTTTGCCTCCCGCTTGCAAAGCATTGCCTAAAGTGACGTAAGCGTGGATGTAATCAGGGCGAATTTTTAGGGCTTGCTGGCACGCTGCGATCGCCTCTTTAATTTTACCTTGAACTAAACAGTTTTCTGCCAGTTTTTTGTAGGGTTCTACTTCTTGATAATGGGCAATTTGTCTGCTGTCTGGAACCTTCAGCGAGGTAACTTGTTCGGAAACTGCGGCGGGATTGGTAAACGGAGTATTTAAATTTTCTGTGGTAGGCGCAGGCGGCAAATTGATGCTAGAAGGCTGCAAGCCGTAGCCTTCATCTTTGTTGACAGATATTGGTTGCGCTGCGTCTGATTCTGTTTCTAATTCGATAACTTGGCTGGCGACAGTTGCTTGCTGTTGTTGTTTAATTAAACTCGATAGTTTCTCCAGGGCGCTAGCATCTCCCGGTTGCAGTTGCAGCACTTTTTGACAGCAAGCAATTGCTGCATCTAACTTTCCTTGCTGCTGCAAAACGCCTGCCAGCATCAAATGAACAGAGCACAAATTGGGATTAATGGCAAGAGCTTTTTGGTAACAATTTTCCGCCTGTTCCAATTGCCCTAACTTGTAATACATACTGCCGAGATTCGCGCTAGCTTCGGCAAATTCCGGCTGAATTTCTAAAGCTTGCAAATAAGCTTTAATTGCCATTTCCAGCTTCTCTTCAGCCTGCAGGGCATTGCCCGCCGTCAAGTAAGCTGCAGCAAAATTCGGTTGGAATTTAAGGGCGAGATTGCATTGGGCGATCGCCCTAGCAAATTCTCCTTGCAAAACATAAACTTCCGCCAACTTTTTATGAACTTCCGCCTCGGCTGGATTCAACTCTAAAGCTTGCTGATAATTTTCAATTGCGCCATCGAGATTGCCTGCATCTTTCAGCCGATTGCCCTTTAAGAAATAACTTTTAACTGCCTTGAAATCTACCAAAGAATCCGCGATCATTTGCTCTGCCACTCTTACAGGTTTTACACTAATACTATTCAACCATTCTACCCACTCTCGGGAACGCACAGACCAAGTACACCCTCGATTTATATATTCTACCTGCCGTCTCAGATGATTTTCAGCATTGGCGCTGCCGGCCCCCGCAAACTCTTTTAAAACTGAGACTGTCGCCTCAACAAACCGCCTTGTATATCCCTCCCAATCCGGTTTTCCGGCACGGTTCCAATTAGTTACCGATGCTAAATTTTCTGCCCCTGACATGGAAACAAGACGCGCAAATCCCGCAGTTGTTTCCGGCAAAGCCGCCAAATCACTCGTCACAATCCGGCAACCGCTGGCCATCGCCTCCATCACCGCAATAGATGACGTTTCTAAATAGGTATTAGGGTAAGCTAAAACCGCAACAGAACGCAGTTGCCGGACGAGTTCGGGTTGCGGTACGGAACCGACATACTCAACGCCTTCTGTTGCCTGACACTCTTCGTAAATATCACCAAAAAATAGGTTGTTCTCATTGTCATCTATTTGGTGTACTTTCATGCTAGAAAATACTTTTAATCTGGTTCCGGGGACAGCCTGACGAATTTTGGGAAAGACTTTTAATAAAATATCGAGTCCGCGAAAGGGAGTGCTGGTGTAAGCTATAATTGGCGGTCGAGATTTTTGAGAAAGGATTGAAAGATTATCGGAAAAAATGTTAGCAAAACAAGGTGCGATCGCATTTCTTAAAACATAACTGCGATTCGAGTCAAGCCCAAAACGAGCGTGAAATTGCTCGCGCTGCCAGTCGCTGACAAAAACAAACGCATCGCAAGCATTAACTTCTTGATAATTATTAAAATTCTCAAGAAAGACAAAGCCAGGTTCGTTATGAACCCACAAAATTAACTTAGTATGTTTGCCCAAAAGCGGCTTAATTTCCAGCGCTTTGCCGACTATATTGACTATAACTAAAAAATCGAGCGATCGCAGCAATTCTAAATTAGCTTTATCCCCTACCCGGTGCCTGCAATCAACACCGCGCGACATCCCCGATTCGGAAGTATTGTTAAGTAAAAATACCTCGTTTCCCAGTGCAGCCAAAGCCTCAGCCAAATAACAAATAGCCGACTGAGTGCCGCCCAAAGGTTCGCGGTAAGGAGTTTCAATATTATAATCCCAAGTGTAGGTATCGAGAAAACCGATTTTCATTATGGCAATTATCCGCCGATTTGTGAACTAGATTTTTTTTATTTAACCACAGAGGGCGCAGAGGGCGCAGAGAAGAAAGAGAGAATTTCCCACTAGAAACAATTTGCGAGTCCCGTCTCTTCTGCTTCTTCCTCTCTGCGTTCTCTGCGTTCTCTGCGGTTAAATAAATCCATAATAAATGATATAATCTTAAAGCTATTGAGGAGTACCGAACATGACAACAGAACAAGACCCCGTAAAATTGATGAAACAGCAAGTCGGCTTTGCAGCAGCCGATCGCGTAAAATCAGGTATGATTGTCGGACTCGGCACGGGGTCAACTACAGCTTATACTATTCAAGCGTTGGGCGATCGCATAAAATCAGGAGAACTCAAAGATATCAAAGGAGTCCCGACATCCTTTCAATCAGAAGTATTAGCCAAACA
>JBBSNU010000116.1:0-10304 GCA_038260455.1 Chroococcales cyanobacterium
CAAAGATTGAATGCGGCTTGCAATTCCTCGTCCATACTTTCATCGTAGCCCCAGAGTAATCTGTTGCCCCAGGCCCATGTGCCGCAGCCCATTTTTGGCAGGAAAATTTTTTGGTTAGTTGGCATTTTTATTAATGATTAAGGATTGATATTCGCTTATATACTGAACACGCGAGCGGGGACGCTCGCACTCCTTATACCATTTTTCTAAAGATATGCTATAGATGAAGTCTGAGCCACCCCGAACTCGCGGGGGGGTTGGGGGGGTTCTATGTAGCGCTACTTTATGAAATTGGTATTACCGGAGCATTTGACGAACCTTTCACAGGCGAGCGAGGACGCTCGCACTCCTTACCGGAGCATTTGACGAACCCTTCACACGCGAGCGGGGACGATCGCACTCGGAAGAGACCAATGACCGAGAAATGATATTATTTTCGCTTACATCCGAACAACAATTTTCCGATCTCAGTGCGAGCGTCCCCGCTCGCGTCACCTACACTCGCAATCGCTCGCGTCACCTACTTGCAAGCGCTCGCGTCACCTACTAGCGAGCGCTCGCGTCACCTACTCGCAAGCGCTGCGTTATCCAGATGTAACCGAATTTGATAGGGCGACTTTTTACTTTTGTGATGTGGTTGGTGGGGGCGAAGGTGGGGAGTCTTTTGTAGGTTGCTGGGGCTTAGCTTTGGGGTCTGGTTTGGGTGGCGGCGGCGGTGGGAAAGTTGCCGCGCGTCTGGGTATTTGTAGCGCTGTTCGGAATGCAGCAAACGGGAAGAATTCACTAAATTGAGAAAGTCGATCGCCAATTGGTTCCGGTGCATCTTCCCACAAGCTTTCGTAGTAGAAGAAAGCTGCACCTAAGCCGTATTGTTGGACGGCGCGCACCTGGGATTGAATTTGCTCGATCGCTACTGGGCGATTTCTTAAACCTGTCATAATCCCAACTCCGGTGGGAATCTTTTGCTGTGCTTCTCGCATTTCTGGACGGCTAATTTTGTCCACAAATGATTCTAGATTAGGACGGTACACTTGCACGATTAGTTCGTCGGCAATATCGAAACGCACCCAATTCAGCCAATCTTGCAGGTGATGTTTGTAAGCAAATTCGTAGTAATTGGGAGAAATTGAGAAAATAGCGTTGGGTTTTACTGCTTTTACTGCTTGATTTAGCTTCGACATAAAAGCAGTGATTTTATTTGCTCGCCATTTCACCCATGCTGGATCTTCAAAATCTTTGGGCGGTGCTTTTTTGGTTTCTTTGGTATACAAAGCAATGGTGTATTCATCGTAGCCAAATTCTGATGGCAAACTCATGTGGTCGTCAAATTGAATGCCGTCGGCGTTGTATTGGGTGGTGATTTCTAGTACGAGTTCGGTAATAAATTCCTGCACTTCTGGATGAAATGGATTGAGCCAAACTACTTCGCCACCTGCGCCATTTGATGTTTGGCTGCCGTCCTGTTTTTGTGTCAGCCAATCAGGATAGTTTAATGCTAATTCTGAGGTGGGAGGTGTCATAAAACCAAACTCAAACCAAGGAATTACTAGCAGGCCTTGGCGGTGGGCTTGGGCAATTAAATCTGCGAGCATATCCTGTCCGTCTAACCCTCTGTAAACAAATGGTTGAATGTCTCTTTGTTGGGCGACTGGGCTGGGATACATTGCATAGCCAGAGTTCCAGACTACGGGATAGATTGTGTTGAAATTTAACCGCTTTAATTTAGCGATCGCATCTCCGAGTTTATGGCGATCTCTGAGGATGTCTTTGTCGTTTGTCGTCATCCAAACTCCGCGAATTTCTTGGCGGGGTTGTTGGGCGATCGCCGGAGTTAAGTTATTAACCAGCAATACTATAATGAATGAGATCGCAAATAGCAGCGGGAAAATTGTTTTAATCGATCGCTGCCAACTGCGAGGAATGATGCGTAATGTCATAATTGTGAATGGTGAGTTAGCTATCAAACACACCCCGGCATAATTTGGTGATAAAATTTGCTCGTTCTACAGTCTACAGCAATTTGTGCTGAATGTGCGATCGCCACGCCGGTCAAATATAATCTGCGATCCCGAGGGTAAGTCAGAGCATTCTGTCAAAGTGCTGGGCTATCATTAATTACGCGCTGCAAATTCTCCTGACCGGACAGTGCGGTCTGCGGGAGTGCGAGTGTTGTACAATATCTGTGGTGGAAAATCTCGATCGAACATATCTAATTTGTGAAACATTTAGTCTTAATTGGTGGCGGCCACAGTCATGCTATTGTATTAAAAATGTTCGGCGTCAAACCGCTGCCTGGAGTGCGTTTGACTTTGATTAGCGATGTCTTGTACGCGCCTTATTCGGGGATGCTGCCGGGGCACGTTGCTGGATTTTATGATTATGATGAATGTCACATCGATTTGCGATCGCTCGCGGAATTTGCCAAATGTCAAATATTGGTCGATCGGGCGATCGCCATCGACTTTAGCAAAAATTTAGTTATTTGTCAAACTCGCCCTCCAGTTAATTTTGACGTGCTTTCTGTGGATATCGGCAGCACTCCCGCGACTCTATCTGTGCCGGGTGCCGCAGAATATGCCATTCCAGCTAAACCTGTACCGGAGTTTTTAGCTAGCTGGAATCAGTTAATCCAATCGAGACAAAATTATCCCGAAAAACCTGTGCGGATTGCCATTGTCGGCGGCGGTGCAGGCGGCGTAGAATTAGCATTGAATATGCAATCTCGTATGGCGAAGGAAGAAGGAAGAAGGAAGAAGGAAGAAGGAAGAAGGAAGAAGGAAGAAGGAAGAGGGAAGAAGGAAGAAGGAAGAAGGAAGTTCGGCAGCGGATTGTGTAACGGATGTAACGGATGGATTTTAAAGGAGAGAGGAAAGTTTAAGCAGGAAGAGGGATTAGAAATTCACTTGTTTCATAGCGGTGCTGAATTGATGCCGGGACATAACTATAGAGTACGTCATCGCCTCAAAGAAATTCTGATTAGTCGTGGCATTAAAGTACATTTAATGGAAAAAGTCTGTGCCATAGAAAACCAAGAAATGATTGAAATAGCATCCAATGCCCAATGCCCAATGCCCAATGCCCAATGCCCAATGCCCAATGCTCAAATCTGTTGTGAATCTGGTTTGAAAGTTGAGTGCGATCGCATTTTTTGGGTGACGCAAGCATCTGCAGCCCATTGGATAGCAGAATCCGGTTTAGCCACCGACTCCAAGGGATTTATGCAAGTCAACGATTGCCTGCAATCAGTCTCTCACCCCAACGTATTTGGCGCAGGAGACATCGCTACGATGGTTAATTATCCCCGTCCCAAGGCAGGCGTGTTTGCGGTGCGTCAGGGCAAACCGCTGTTTGAAAATTTGCAGAATTTTTTATTGCAAAAACCGCTGAAACCGTTTGTACCGCAGGAAAAATATTTAGCTTTAATTGGTACTGGGAATAAAAGGGCGATCGCCTCTCGCGGATCTTTCATGTGGGAATCGGCGCTGCTGTGGTACTGGAAAGATTGGATCGATCGCCAATTCATGCAAAAATTTAGCAATCTACCCAAAACCAGCAATACCAAATAGCAATACCTTCCGCTCTAATCTTCTCTTCCTCTGTGTCCTCTGCGTTCTCTGTGGTTAAGAAAAAAAGTATCTTTCAAAAATCATTGATCATTGCTATAGTAATATCAGAAGTAAAAAAAAATAACTATGTCCAGAAAAATTGGATTTTGGCTGCTTTGGATTGCATTCAGCACCTACGCCTTTGTATTTGCACCACCAGACAGCCCAGAAACCATCACACTAATTACCAATCTTTCCACAGGCAAAATAGCAGACATCAACCCTTTAATTGTAGCTTTGTTCAACATCATGGGAGTCTGGCCGCTTATCTACAGTTGCGTCTTATTTGCTGACGGTAGAGGGCAGAAAATACCTGCATGGTTATTTGCAACCTTATCCTTTGGCGTGGGCGCATTTGCCTTGCTGCCTTATTTAGCACTGCGCGAACCGAATCCAGAATTTACAGGCACTAAAAATATCTTTTTAAAGGTATTAGATTCCCGTTTTACTGGAATTTTTCTCGCATTAGGTGCTGCTGCGCTAGTTGCCTTTGGCTTGACAAAAGGCGATTGGTCTGATTTTATTTTGCAGTGGCAAACCAGCCGATTTATCCACGTAATGAGTTTAGATTTCTGTATGCTTTGTCTGCTATTTCCTGCCTTGTTAGCAGACGATATGGCGCGCCGAGGAATGCAGAATGCTGCAACATTTTGGGCGGTAACATTAGTGCCTCTGTTCGGGCCCTTGGCTTATCTGTGCACGCGCAAGTCGTTGCCGGAAAATGATCTTAAAACTGTTACCAATTAGACAGAATTGTTGATTAGTAGCAGTTTATTCTAGGATTTAATCAAAAATAATCATACAAGAAACAGGCTTTCCGGCCTGTTCCACAAAATTTAGAAATAGGCTTTCCGCCCTGTTCCACAAAATGAAAAAATTTCCGATTATTGGTATCACAACATATAACCGCTGTCAAGCAGGCGAATATCGCTTAAATGGATCTTATATTGATGCAGTGCAAGCGGCTGGCGGCATCCCGATTTTACTGCCGCCTAATCAATTAAATCCGGCTAGTATTTTTGATGCGGTAGATGGTTTGATTTTTTCCGGTGGTGGAGATATCAATCCAGAACTTTATGGCGGTTTGCTCGATCGCACAGTTTACGCGATCGATGCAGAACGTGATAACTTTGAATTAAGCTTAGCCAAGCTAGCTTTCAAGGCTGACGTACCTGTTTTGGGGATTTGTCGCGGAATGCAAATCCTGAACGTAGCTAGCGGTGGCAGTTTGGTGATTCACGTACCGGATGCTTACGGTATGGAGGTTAGTCACGGATCGGGAATTCCCCCACGTGCGATCGAGCATAGCATTGAAATTGAGCCAAACAGTCGGCTAGCAAAAATCATGGGAACAACTTCCACAACAGTTGTTTCCTGGCATCATCAAGCAGTGCGGAAAGTAACATCCGATTGGGAAATTGTAGCCGATGCACCTGACACTTTAGTAGAAGCAATGGAACACCAAAATCATCCTTGGATGATAGCAGTGCAGTGGCACCCAGAAATGTCACCAAAATGTTCAATAAACTCTCGAATTTTTCAGGCTTTCGTGCAAGCAGCCGCTTCAAAATTTATGAATTCTACAAAATCAGCTACAAATCTAATTCATACATTTTCATGATCACTTATTCTTGATAGTCTGTGTCTATTTCAATATCGAGCGTATCTTCATCTATTCTGACATACAGAACATTCGGGCGACAGCAAACTTGACAATCTTCGATATAAGATTGCTCCATTCCGCCGCTGATATCAACAAAAGTTGTACTCGGTTCGCCGCAGAAAGCACAATAATATTCAGCCGTTGTTTGCATCTTTTTCGCACTCTCTTTTTGTGACTTCGTGGCGGTAGCGAAACATATCTGTTAACCGCATTTCCACCCACCAACCTAACAATAAATCGACAATCGGGCCACCCGGTATCGAAAAGGCGATCGCATCTGTCAATCTAGCCTTGCCATTTTCTGTAGTAAACTCGTGTCGGTGAGTCCAACGCGCCATCGGCCCCTCAGTTTGTTCGTCAACAAATAAGCGATATTCTTCGCACTCAGTGTGAGTCGCCACCCATTTTACCGGAATCGGCCCCAACGAAAGGCGAAATTCTGATATAGCGCCGACACCAAGTCCACCTTCGCGGCGAATGATTTTCACAGGTTGCCAAGGCGGAGTCAAAAGTTGCAGAATATCTGGCTTTTCGTGAAAGTTCCAGACTGTTTCAACGGTGGCATCAATCAGCGACGAATATTTAAAATTGGGCATTTTTTGAATTGTGCTAAACAGTTAATTCCGCTGGAATTTCAGCATTTGCAGTATTATCCTCTGTATCAGTACAAACAGCAACAGTTAGTTTCAATCCCAAAGCATTCAGCCAAGTTCCCAGATTATAGATTGTATTACTTCCTTGCTGTGATAGCAATTCATCCAGTTTTTTCAAATGCACTTCATATTCTTCTGGAGTCATTTTTGGTTGACCCAAAGCTTCTGCTACATCGGTGAGTGCCTGCTTCAGCAGTTCAGGTTCCGGGTCTATTTCCTCTATAGTCGCCGTTATATATGCGGCTGACAATTCCGGGTTTTTTCTGAGAGATTCGATCAGAAACGGATGATCCGGGATACTTTTAAGCATTGTTTTCACTCCTATTGTAATTTGTCCAGTATTCTTTTGCTTGGCGGATATCTCGGTCTTGAGTGCTTTTATCTCCTCCGCACAGAAGAAGTACAATTGTTGTTCCTACTTGCCCAAAATAGATTCGGAAACCAGGGCCATAGTCTATTCTGAGTTCGCAAACTCCCTCTCCAACTGAACGATAGTCTCCGAAATTGCCAGTAATAACTCGGTTTAGCCTAGATCTAATCTTGGCTTGAGTATTCGTATCTTTGAAGGAATCAAACCACTCAGCGAAAGGTACTCTGCCCTCGGAGGTGATATAACGCTGAACTTCCTTGGGTTGGACTTCTGGCATAATTGTATTATAGTTGGGTTAGACGGTTAATTGCGATCGCGCTTCAGCATTTACAGTATTATCCTCTGTATCAGTACAAACAGCATCAGTACAAACAGCAACAGTTAGTTTCAATCCCAAAGCATTCAGCCAAGTTCCCAGATTGTAAATCGTATCGCTGCCTTGCTGCGAAAGCAATTCATCCAGTTTTTTCAAGTGCAGTTCATATTCTTCAGGAGTCATTTTGGGTTTACCCAAAGCTTCGGCTACATCGCCCAAAGCCAGTCTGATTAATGCTTCATCAGGTTCTTCGCCTTCATCTAATTCAAAATGAGTTTCGAGATAGACAGCCGCAAAACAGGGGTCTTTTAGCCGCGCCATCACAAAGTCATGATACGGTAAAATTTTAGGCATTTTTTTAACTCCTATAATCTGTCCAGTATTCTTTATATTATGGTGCGTCACACATCCCAGTATGCTTGCAACTAATTATACTCAAGAAATGCCACAGGGGAAAGATGGAAAAACTTAGCTAACTTTTGAATTTGACTCACCGTCAATTCCCGCTTTCCATTCATTACCTCAGATACCCAAGACTCGGATTCAAAAATATCAATCAAATCTTTTTCTTGAATATTGTCTTCAATCATCAACGCTTTCAGTAGTTTAATACCTTTCAAAACTGGCATTGGCTCATGTTTTTGTTCGTAATCATAAACAAGTGTACCCAGCACGTTTAAGTAATCTCGATCGTCTTGCGTGAGATTTCTCCGATTCACAATAGAATCAATCCGATTTTGTGTAGCGTTCAACTCAGCTTCACAAGTAATTGGACGCGGTGGAAAAGTCGTGATGATCTCAATGTAGTAGCTACTAGGAGTTTTTAAACCAGTTGTCATTTTTCCAGTTCTCCTTATCATATTCTGCATGAGTTAAAACACAGCGGACAAACACTATCTGGTATTCATAATCGATAAAAGTAATTAATCGATAGTTATTACCACCAATATTAAATACCATAAAGTTACCGACTAAATCAGCCGAAGGAAATACTTTATGCGTATCTGCTAAACTTTGCCATTCAGCATCACAACTACGCTGATACCACAGCAACAGACTTGTTTCAGCATTGGGGTGTGTTTCCCAAAATTCTTTTAGTCGTTTTCGGCTAATGACACGCATGAGACTATTATAATCTAATTTACTAAACCGGACTTAATGAATTCTCACATCCTTTATCTTGCTGTCGCGTTGTATGAGTCATCGCCTCAGCCAAATGCTTCTTCAAAGTCGCTTCCGGTAACGGCCCTTTCAAATGACTCCAAGGCAAAACCCGATCCAAATCCCACTCTTGAAAAACATAAAAATCCATTTCCGGCAACTGTCCCCGCAACTCCTTAAAAGCCCGCCGATAACTGCCCAAAGTATCACCGTAATGCCGGACTAATTCTAATAGCTTTGACAACCTGCGATCGCCCTTCGAGAGCAAACCCTGAATTACAGACCAGTTATAGCTTTCAGGTCTAAATTCTAAACCTAACATCCGCATTTCTTTATCTAAAAACTTCAGTCTCTTCTCCGCATCTTTATTCACACCAAACCACTGGAAAGGAGTGTGAGATTTCGGGACAAAAGTGCTGCATCCCAGAGTCAACCGCAAACCGGGAACCGCCTTTCTAATCGCCCGCATCATCGCCACCGTCTCCTCCAAATCCTCCATCTCTTCCCCCGGAATTCCCGCCATCCCGTAAAGTTTAATTCCTTTTAAACCGCCCGCCTTAGCATTAATTGCAGCTTGGATAATTTCATCGTTAGTGAGTTTTTTATTAACAATTTTACGGAGGCGATCACTACCGCTTTCCACCGCAATCGTCACAGATTTGCTATCTCGGTTTGTCAATATTTCTGCCAACCTAACTGTCACCGTATTCGTGCGTACCGAAGAAAGACTAAGCCGCACGCCGTCGTATTTCGGATGATTCAAATGTTCCAGCAACTGTTCAAATTCCGGGTGTTGAGTCACAGAAGCACCCAACAAACCCAAACGATTAGTCACAGCTAAACCGCGGTCGATCGCCGGAATTAGCGACTCCTCCAAACTTGCAGTTCTAAATGGCAAAGTCAGATAACTAGCCAAACAGAAACGGCACATTTCTGGACAACTGCGAACCACTTCCACCATGTAAATATTTTCCCAAGCAGCCTTTTCCGTCACCACAGTAGAAGCCGATAAAGTATTGCCGCGATAAGTCTGTTTTTCCACCATGCTGGGAATTTCAGAATCCACAGACTGAATCGATTTAATCCCCTCAGTCGCATCCAGATAAGTTACTTCGTACAAACTAGGAACATAAACCCCCGGAACTTGGGCTAAATGTCGCAATTTAGTTTGTCTGTCGGCGGTACGAACTTCTTTACAAGCATCAATAAAATTGTCGATGAGATGTTCGCCATCTCCCAACAAAATCACATCAAAAAAATCTGCAAAAGGTTCTGGATTCGCCGTAAAAACCGGGCCGCCGCCGAATACTATCGGATGATTGTCAGTGCGTTTAGATGCCCAAATCGGAATTTCTAAAGATTCCAGTAAATTGAGAATATTTACATAATCAAGTTCCCAAGAAAGGGAAAATCCCAGTAATTCTGGATCTCGGGGAAGTTGTTCGCGGATATCAGTAAATAAACGGCTGACTTCAATATCCGATCGCACAGCCAAAGTAGCCCATACAATCTGATAGCCGAGACTGGTGATGCCAACCGTGTACTCGTTGGGAAATGCAAAAATAGTCGGAATAGCATCAGCATCGGGGGTTGCTGGGGCAAATAGCAGGCGTTCTAGGTCAAAAGGATTAGGAGTCACAGGCAAGTTTAGCTTTTGAGAATAGGTTTGTTCATATAGTTATTGTAGGGTGCGTCAGGGCAGAATATTTTAACCACAAACTAAGAATCTCCCCCCTGACGCACCCTACGGTTCGTTAGTTATTGTAGGGTGCGTCAGGGCAGAATATTTTAACCACAAACTAAGAATCTCCCCCCTGACGCACCCTACGGTTAGTTAGCTATTAAATCCGTTACATCCGCTACACAATCCGTTGCCGAACTTGCTGCTTCAAAGTTAATCACTCTGAAATAGAATCACTCCCCTCCCGGTTTTTCGGCGGCGGTGGGCCGTGAAAAGTCGCAATCAGCAAACAGATAATCCCAGCATTAATAAACACATCGGCCAGATTAAACACCGGGAAACGAATTATCCTAAAATCCAGAAAATCTATAACGTGGCCCAAAACAAATCGATCGATCCCGTTACCCAGCGCGCCACCCAAAATCAAACCGTAGCCAGCTTGTTCCCAGCGGTTAATTCGCGGCCCGAACCAAGCCAGCAGCATCAATCCCACACTCACGCCCAAAGACAGCCAGCGCAACCAAATCGCCCCGCCATTGCTGAACAGACTAAAAGCCGCACCAGTATTAACAACATAAGTGAAGTGAAATATCCCAGGTAACAGCGGCTGAGTCTGCGGAGGAATCGTCAAGTCAAAATTTTGCACCACCCAAAACTTAGTCAAGTGGTCTAAAACTAAACTGATAACAGCAGCAACCCAGAACAAGGGATTTTTTTTAAAACGCATGGATTGGGGAATAAAATATGGGGCATCGGGCATGAGAGAATTTACTCCAATCTCACTTGTCATTGCGAGCAGAATGCAGTGGATCAAAGCAATCCCAGCCGCAGCGCGATGACTCTCCCGTTGGGCAA
>JBBSNU010000117.1:0-10278 GCA_038260455.1 Chroococcales cyanobacterium
AACTGATTCTTATCTGCTGCTTTTTTGCTGTTTTTTTCAGCGTTGGTGTGGGCAATTTCCGGTGCGTCTATGCAGGCAAAACGCACTTTGATATCCTTCCCAGCGGCATCGGTGGCGACAAGGGTGTCGCCGTCGCTGACTCGTTTGACAGCATAATTGTTGGGCGGTAGCTTTTGCGGACAGCCGGAGAGTAGGAAAAGCAGAACAACTGCACTCAAGCTGGTGATTGTAGGAGAAAGGGCGATTTTATTTTGGTTCATAATTCTGTCTGTCTATTTAGTTTCCATCCAATTTTGCCCCGCGTGGATGTCAACTATTAGCGGTACGCTAAGCTGCAAAGCATTTTCCATCGCAGTTCTAATTTTTGGCTGCAATTCTTCCCATTCATCAGGAGGCACTTCAAAGATTAATTCATCGTGAACTTGCAGCAGCAGTCGCGCCTGATAGTTTTGCAAAATTTTGTGTACCTCAATCATGGCAAGTTTAATGATATCAGCACTGGAGCCTTGAATCGGTGCGTTGGCTGCTGCCCGCAAAGATTGGGCGTCATCTCTGCTGAGGCGCGCCAGTTGTTCGGAGTGAATGTCTTGAGGATTTTCGCCTCTTAAGCGCTGGAGGCTACCATTTTTGTCGAATGTTAGATAGCGGCGGCGGCCGAGTATTGTGGTAACGTAGCCAAGTGCGATCGCACTTTTTTTCACACCCTCCAAAAATTCAAAAACCTTACTGTAACGCTCGTTAAATCGTTCAATAAACTTTTTACCATCTGCGGAAGATTTGCCCATCGAACGACCAAACTTAATCGCCCCCATACCATAAACTACCCCAAAATTAATCGTTTTGCCAAACCGTCTTTCATCGGCTGTTATTTCCTCCTTTTCAAATAACAGCTTAGCTGTCAAGGTATGCACATCTTGATTATTTTTGTAAGCTGCTATCAGCAGAGGTTCTTGGCTCAAATGAGCTAAAATTCGCAATTCAATTTGAGAATAGTCAGCCGACACCATCAGCCAACCAGACTCCGGTAAAAAAGCCTTGCGAATTTGCCGCGAAAACTCGGTGCGGATGGGAATATTTTGTAAATTTGGATTGGAAGAAGAAAGGCGGCCCGTACCAGTTGCAGTTTGGTTGAAATCTGTATGCACTCGCCCGGTATCCGCACGCACTAACTGCGGCAAAGCATCGACGTAAGTTGATTTTAATTTGGATAAGGTTCGGTGTTCTAATAAATCGTCTACAATCGGGTGATCTCCTTGCAATTTATCCAAAACAGCGGCATCGGTAGAGTATCCTGTCTTAGTTTTGCGAGACTTTTCCTTAAACTGTTCGGGGATTTTTTCTAACAAGATTTCGCTTAGTTGTTTTGGGGAACCTAAATTGAACTTTCTCCCCGCTGCTTGATAGGTGTTTGATTCTAGTTCGGCTAATTTTATTTCTAGCTCTTGCGAGAGGGTATTGAGATAAGCTGAATTAATGCGAATTCCGCAGTATTCCATTTCAGCTAAAATTGGTTCTAAAGGCTGTTCGACTTTCAGCAGTAACTCGTGCAATAACTTGTCTGATGGAGCATTTTCATCATCGGTATTTTCTTCGAGTTTTGCTAATTTGGTTTCTAGCTCTTGCAATAGGGTATTTAGATAAGCTGAATCAATGCGAATTCCGCAGTGTTCCATTTCAGCTAAAACTGGCTCTAGGGGCTGTTCTACTGGCAGCAGCAACTGAGCCAATAACTTGTCTAATAAAGCGTTATTATCAGCATCATCTAATTCTATTATGAGTTTTTTAACTAAGTGAAATGTCCTGTAGACATCCATGCCACAGTAGTCAGCTACTTCTCGAATGCTGATATCAGCAATTGTTTTCCCTTTAGGCACTAATTGCTTATAACTTTTGGCTTGATTCCGCTTTTTCAAGTCTTGGTAGTGCTGCATAAGCAGTGATGCCATTTGATCTAACCCGCTCTGTACAAGGAGAAGAAAGGCAAAAATCACTACTTGTTTAGCACTATCCAAGTATTTAATTGACAAATCATCAAGGTTATGTTTTTGTTCTGGATCGATTACATAACTAGCTAGCATGGTGTCGAAGCAAACGCCGGCGAGTTTGATTCCCTGACAGCGCAGGATCGATCGATCGAATTTAGCATTTTGCAGCGCCTTCGGATAATTCTCACCTTCCAAAATCGGACGCAAAGCATTTAAAACCGTGGCTTTGTCCAAAATTGTGCCCGTTTTATGTCCAGTGGGAATGTAAGCTAAATCTTGTTCTCCGGTTCCCCAACAGCAGCCAATTCCGACTAATTCAGCATCTCGCGGTTCTAAGGCGGTGGTTTCGGTATCCCACGCCACGGGTGAGGCTTTGTCGGTGAAAGTTTGCAGGAGTTCGACTAATTCGTTTAACTGTTCGATTGTTTGAATGATTCGCGGTTTAATTGGTAGTTTGTTTTTCTCAGCAGCAATTCTTTTTCTCTCCTGGTCTGCTTTAGTTTCCTTGGGACTGTAGAAATCTAATCCTTTATCTTCTGAATTTTCATCGGTTGGATATGAGGTTGGGCTGGAATCTTGCTTGCTATTTTCTACTGGTTCTTTTGGGGTGTTTTCCAGCGAGGCAGAGCCTCTGGATATGCGTTCCCCGGCAGAGCCAGGGAACGAGGATGATAAGGGTGATGCGGCTGATTCTGCGTCCATCAGAGTGCCGCCAAAACGCTTTTGAATTTGCTTAACTTTGGTTAAAAAAGTTTTAAATTCCAACTTTTCCAGCATCGGAATCAAAGCTGCTTCATCAAAACCTATCAACTGACAATCTTCTAAGTTGACTTCTAAAGGAACTTCTTGAATAATTGTTGCCATGCGCTGAGAATGATAAGCAGCTTCCTTACCTTCTTCGAGCTTTTTCTTAGTTGCGCCTTTGAGTTGATCGATGGCTGCATAGATGCCATCGAGAGTATTGTAAGCTTCCAGTAATTGCAGGGCGGTTTTGTCGCCGATGCCTTTAACTCCGGGAATGTTATCAGATTTGTCACCGCAGAGGGCTTTGTAATCTATTACTTGTGCGGGCAAAATACCGAGTTTTGCTTTGACTTCTTCGGGGCCGTATTCTTGGGATTTGCCTTTGCCCGATCGCCTAAGTTCATCTGTACTCAAATATAGTACACTGATTTGTTTCTCAGTTTCTACTAATTGAAACAAATCTCGATCGCCCGTCAGGATTTTTACCCGATAACCGGCGGCGCTGGCTTTGTTAGCTAAAGTTCCCAAAACGTCGTCGGCTTCGTAGCCCGGAGCGGTGAAGGCTGGTAAGTTGAAATAGGTGAGGAGTTCTTGGAGGTTTTTGAGATCCGGGATAAAATCTTCGGGAGTTTCGACGCGACCGGCTTTGTAAGTTTCGTCTGCTTCGTGGCGAAAAGTGGGCGTGGCGGTGTCAAAGGCGATCGCCATGTACTCCGGTTCATGAGCCGCCATAACTTCCAGCAGGGACTTGAGAAAGCCAAAACAGACGCTGGTGGGAATGCCTGTCGTAGTTCGCAAACCTCCGTCTCGACTTTTGGCAAAGCCGTAGTAGGAACGGAAGGCCAGGGAGTGGCCGTCAACTAAGATGAAGGTAGGAGCTTGATTTTCAGACACTGACACAGATGGCGATCGCACGAAACAGCTTTATTATTCTACTCATTTGTCATACCTGTTTGAAAATAGCATATAACTGCAAACAAGCTCTAAACCCTTATATAATCAGTCATTCGCAATTCTAAAATCTCAAATCCAAAATCCTTCGACGCTCGCGCTAGCCAAAATCTCAAATCTCAAATCGCTCGATCGGCATAATGTGCAGCTTGGCTCAGAATAGTAGAAGATGTTACGTGCGATTCACGCGCGGGATAGCTTCGCTTCACGCAAATTTACCAACACCAGCCGATCGAAGCCTATGGCTGACATTAATCGATGCTACGAAATCCTCGAAATTGAGCCTGGAGCTTCCTTAGAAGAAATTAAACGCGCTTACAGGGATTTAGCGTTTGTGTGGCATCCCGATCGGTTGCCCCCAGGCGATCGCCTGCAACAAAAAGCTGAACAAAGATTAATAGAAATTAATCAAGCTTACGAGGAGTTGGTGTTATTTCTCAGTCAGCCGGAATCGAGGTCGATCGACAAACCACCCCCAGCGCCACAGCCTGCGCCACCCCCAGCGCCGCCGGAAAAGCCGCTGAGAAGGCGTTCGGGAAAATCAGCCGGCAGGGGCGGTTCCCAGCGCCGTCAAACCCGCCCCAAAGCCTCATCCCAAAAAGTTTCAACTCAAAACAACTCTTTAAGCAAGAAACAATTTACTACTAAAAATAGGCAAACCGATCGGGGAAGAAAGCCTTCGGGGCGCAGCGCGGCGAGGAAAGCGCGGCGAGTTCAAAACAGTCTAAAGCTTACCCCGAAAAGGAAAAAAGAGTTTCCGACTCAATACTCCAAACCGCAGCTATCTCAAAACTATTTAACTTTCCCTTGGGGCCCACTGGCGATCGGCGTGGCGAGTTACGCTGTGACGGGCTGCATTTTGACAAAATCTCAGGCCCCGCTGTGGATGTCGGCTTTAATCTGCGGTGCGGATTGGCTGTGGGCCGCGATTTTGCTGGCGGAGGGCTCGGCTACGCCTAAAGTGTGGCTGGCGGCGCTGGTTTTGGCTGGGGCGGTGGGGGGGTCGATCGCCGGTTTTCAGGCTGGAGGAATGGTAACGGGGGCTGTATGGGCGGCGGTTGGGGCGGGTTTGGGGGCGATCGCCAGTTCTGAGGCGGAGTCTCGGGCCGTGGCTGTAGTTGTGGGGGCTGCGGGAGTGGCGACAGTGTTGGGATTGATGGCTGGAACGGATGTTGGGGATTGGCGGCAGGCGTTGGCGGCGGCGGTGGGTTGGGGGATTGCGGGCTTGACGTGCGGGCTGGTGGCGGAAGTAGCCATGAATTCCCGAAGTCCGATCGGACTTGGAGGTGCGATCGGGCTGGGGATTGGTTCGTGGGCGGGGGTTTTGGCTGGGGCGGGTTCCGGGGCTTTGACGCAAGCCTTAGAGATTGCTGGATCTAAGAGTGTTTATGGGGCTTGGGCTGCGATCGGGATTGTTGCTGGAGTTGTGGCGCGGATGGTAGCGGGCGAAAGGTCGATCGCCACTGGCCGCGGACTCTACACATTTATCCTGTTAGTCGCTACTTCCGGTTTCGGGCTGTGGCTGGGAAATTGGTTGGTTGGTCGATCGCCTTTTTTGAATTAATCATGTACTGGATTTTTGATTGTAGTATTCAGAAGCCAGTCGGTTTTCAAACAACCACTGTTTGCTTTCAGGGGAATCATCCAGCCAGCGATCGATCAATTCGGCCCATTTGACAGGTAAGCGCAACTCATGCCAGGTTGAGTGAGAAGCGACAGAAATATTGTGATAAAGCGCTGAATCCGACATTAATTTTTCCATACATTCCGCTAAAGCCAGAGAGTTCCCCGCCTCAAAAATCATGGAATTAACTTTGTGCTTCAAGTGAGTTTTAAACATCGGGTGATCCGAAGCTACTATCGGCGTTCTAGTACGCAAAGCGTGCTGAATAGTCAGGGGAAAGCCTTCGGGATATTCGTGCCTGCTAGTAACTAACACGATATCGGATTCTCTCATTAAAGGTTCTAACGTCTGAGTTGGTATCATTCCCAGAAATTCGACCGAATCTTTAATTTGCAACTCTTCTACTCGCCGAGCAAAAAACTCTTCTTCGCCTTTACCTGCCATTTTTAATTTAACGGATATATTCCGCTCTCTTAATTTGGCTACCGCTTCTAAGATATCGCCAACTCCCTTGCTTTCTACTAACAAACCAGCGTAAAATAGTTGCAAACTTTTGACACCGACAGGGATTTCTTTTGGTGGCAAAGAGCCGGGATTGGTATCTAATAGAAAGTCCCAAGGAATAATTTTATCAGGTTTTACTCCAATTTCTTTGAACAATAAAGATGAAGTAATGCCGTAAGTTCCCACCCATTCTATTTGCTTGTTATTCAACAAATTAGCTAGAAAGTAATTGCGGATTTTATTTCGCCAAGTACCTGTTCCAATAGATTCGGCAAATACGGCGATGGTTCTAACTTTGTTTTTTATTGCCCACTTAAAAACGTCGGGAATAGTTGTCCGCATGACTAAATGAGTCGGATTTTGAGCGGCAATTAATTCGAGCAATTTCTTGGTATCAATTTTGTGATTAAATCCGCAATTGATCGCCCGCACGCCGTTTTCAAGAACCAGATCCTCAAATTTTGGTGTCATGCAGCAAATAACCGTTACTGACTCCGCTCGTTTTGCCATATCGGTAACGGCATCAACCGAATATTTTTGAGCGTAGTAGTTTTCACTTCCCCCTCCAGCCAAGCGTTGAAAAGTTTCTGCGTAATCGCCGGCATACTGAACTATTACTAAGCGCATTTTCCTCAACTCTGGTTGTATAGTATTCCATCAGACTTACGGTGCAAAATATTTGCAATCAGGTTGATATAGACGGTTTGATGTACCACCACGATCGCACTGTTAATTTTCTTTTGCCTAAGTCTTATTGTACAGAGTTTCGGGAACAGGCACATCAATAGATAGCGGCCGCAGTCGCTTTGTCTTGGGAGTTGGGGGCTAATTCTATTTTGATTTTTCTGAAACTGTGTTGCAGGTAGGGTGCGAGAATTAATGCCGGCTCAGCAAGCAAAAATTCTCTCCCCTGCAATTTGATGTCCGAAGTTGCTGCGATCGCTGGCGGCACTGACTTCGCAGATTGGAGGGGATGCCTGCTTTATTTGCCTGTAAAATTTACAAACCTTGACCATATTTGGTTTGAGGGCGCTCAGTAAGCCAAAGTTTCTAAAGTTTCTCGCAGATAGGAGCGCACCTGTTGATCGATGGTGGCATTTGGCTGCTTGCTCTCAAAATTGAGTTCTAGCTGCCAGCGTTGAAATCCTGAACTTGCGCCGATCGCAGATTTGAGACTGTCCCAGATTTCAGAATCTTTGCACAGCTCGATCGGCTCTGCTGCTTGAGGTTGTTGTGCGATCGGTGAATAATTCGCCATATTGTTATACCTCTGTTTTAATCCCCTGTAGGGATTGAAAGCTTACCTTAACTTTCTCTATTATAGATTCTTCTCACGAAATAGCCAACCTAAAATATCCATAACCTGTGATTGAAAATTAAATATTAAGATTATTAATAATCTCAATCAGAACAGAGCCATTACTTATTTTTTTGACAGCATACATTTGTCGAAGATAAAGTAGCTTAAATTACAATTATTTCGATTTTAATTTTTCATTTCACTTTTCGATCGACTGTTGGGGTAGGGAGGTAAGGCCGTTAGTGTCAGAAAGTTGTGGGTTGACAATACTGCCGGCTGGCGAATTCCCAATTGTCGGTGGCGGATTGGTTGAGTCTCCGGGTGCAGCTTCCGCGACAGTTATGTCGCCCGCAAAAGTCGGCAAAAGTTGATCGACTTGCCAAAGTGCGATCGTAAAATCATGCCTAATTTTTTGTAAAACATAAGGCTTTGTCGCTGCAAATTGAGATTCCGGCGTCAGCAAAACCGCCATCACACTAGCAGACACCTGCAAAAACAAATTGCTAGCTAAAAAAGCAAAAGCTGCCAACAACAATCCAGCCCACCGCCAGGAAGGAGGAAACGGAGCCACGCCAGCAGCGAGGGGAGCCAATCGGTAGAGATGCCACAAAATTACTGCCAACAAAACAGCGACAAAAAGAGCCACTCCTTTATTTAATTTAGTTTTAAATCGAGTCAAAATCTGCCGCTGCAAAGCAGTTAAATGCTCCGGTTTCACAGCCACCACTAAAATACTAAAAATGTAAAAAGGGCGGAACCACTGCATCCACAGCACAGGAACAATACCTGCTACAGCCACTAAAAACACTTCTAACCACACAGGAATCGCGGGAGAACCCACTGCGAGTCCCAGCAAACACAGTCCCAGGAAAATCGGCAGTGCAGCCGCCCCAGAAAGGTGAATCCATAAGAAAGGCTCTGACCAAAAAGAACGCACTTTAATTAATTATTAGATGAATAATGAGTTTTCAATTTTGAATTTTTACAGTCTTGGATGCACTCTTGCCCCTGAAACCGCGTGCGAGGAGTACATATTTAGCGGTCAAACCGAGGATTTTGAAAATCAATCCGGTTGCTTTTTGTAAGTCTTATTTTAGTGCTTGAATTTTAAATTTTAAGTTAAAAACAAAACTTGTGAGTGAAGAGTAGACTTCTTGCACTGATTCACAAATGTATTTTGAAATGTATCTGCGTTTATTTGTGTTTATCCCAATAGCATCGGCAGTCGATCGGCTCGCATTAAAGATTTATGCCAGAAATCTAGTTTTGGAGTATTGAGTGGAAGAGAATAGTTTCGAGCGATCGGCAATTTAGTTACCTTCACTCAAAACTTCTCTTCCAACTCAAAACTCAGCACTCAACACTATTGAGATAGAGTCCGGCGCTTAGTAACCATGCGGTAGGCTTCAATAATATCGCCATCCGCCCAGTCGCTAAAGCCGCTCAAGGAAATGCCGCATTCGTAGCCAGTATTGACTTCCTTAGCATCTTCCTTCATCCGCTTGAGCGAGTCGAGGATACCTTCGTAAACGACATTGTTGCCCCGGCGCACCCGCACCTTACAGTTGCGGATGACCTTGCCTTCGAGTACGTAACAGCCAGCGACAGCCCCGCGACCGATCGCAAAGACAGCGCGCACTTCCACCTTACCCAGAGGTTCTTCCACCAGTTCTGGTTCCAGCAGACCTTCCATCGCCCCTTGAATATCATCCAAGAGGTTATAGATGATGCCGTATTCCCGCACGTCTACGCCCGCTTGGTCGGCCGCTTGGCGAGCGCCGGTGGCGAGAGTAGTATTGAACCCGATAATCACAGCATTACTGGCTGCGGCGAGGTCAATATCGGTTTCTGTGATTTCCCCAGGAGCAGACAGCAGCAGTCGGAGTTGAACTTCTTTTTGAGGAAGTTCAGTCAGAGAGCCGACAATTGCTTCGAGGGAGCCTTGGACATCTGCCTTCAAGATCAAGTTGAGTTCCTTGAGAACGCCTTCCTTAGCTTGTTGAGAGAAGCCACTGAGGCTGATCCGGCCGCCTTGCAGGAGACGGGAATCTCGTTGGGAGGTAGCTCTTCCGCTTGCGATCGCCGCTGCTTCTTTTTCATTTCCGAAGACATCAAACTCATCTCCGGCGCGAGGTACATCCCGCAGCCCCAGCACTTCCACCGCGAAGGACGGAGTTGCTTGGTCTACGCGATCGCCCCGGTCATCGATCATTGCCCGCACCTTACCCAGAGCCGAGCCTGCGACCACAATATCGCCCACTCGCAGAGTGCCGTTCTGCACCAGCAGGGTTGCCACAGGCCCCCTTGCCTTATCGAGGTGAGCTTCAATCACAGTACCCTTAGCCGGTCGGTTCGGGTTAGCGTTGAGGTCTTCCATTTCTGCCACTGTCAGAATCATTTCTAACAGCGTATCCAGGTTTTCCCCCTTAATCGCGCTGACCGGAACCATCGTAATATCGCCGCCCCAGTCATCTGCGACCAAGCCGTACTCAGTCAGCTCTTGCTTCACCCGTTCCGGCTGAGCGCCCTCCTTGTCAACTTTATTAATAGCCACGACAATTGGCACTTTCGCCGCTTTCGCGTGGCTGATCGCTTCAATTGTCTGGGGACGCACGCCATCGTCCGCCGCCACCACCAAGATAGCGATGTCCGTAACCCGCGTTCCGCGAGCCCGCATTGCTGTAAAGGCTTCGTGACCGGGCGTATCCAAAAATACCACCTGCTGGCTCTTGCCTTCGTGTACCACATCTACGTGGTAAGCGCCGATGTGCTGGGTAATGCCCCCAGCTTCTCCTTGAGCCACCTTTGTTTTGCGGATCGAGTCTAGCAAAGTAGTTTTGCCGTGATCGACGTGACCCATAATCGTTACTACTGGTGGACGGCGTTGGAGGTATTCCATATCCGTTGCGTCCAGCATATCGATCAATTTGGTACCTGGGGCTACTTTTTCTGGAGTTTCTACCTCTACACCCATTTCTTCGGCTACCGTTCTCACCGCTGCCATGTCCAGGGTTTCGGTAATGTTGACCGCAATGCCTCTTGAGAACAACCGTTTAATAATTTCGGTTTCGGGAACAGCCAAAGTAACTGCTAGTTCTTGAACGGTCATCGGTCTGCTCAGCAGCAGCTTTTCTGGACGTTCTACCTTAGCTTCGGCTGTTTTGCCCCGG
>JBBSNU010000118.1:0-10259 GCA_038260455.1 Chroococcales cyanobacterium
GAAATCTTGTTTGGATGCCAGAGATTGGTTTGGGAATTGGCTGTGAAAGGGGAAATTATTCTGGGGTGACAAGGGAGTGGTTGTATTGGTACGATGCTGATGGAAAACGTTATCTGACTCCTGAAGAACAGGTGAAAGAATCAGCGCAACGCGCCCAACAGGAATCGCAGCGCGCCGATCGCCTAGCTGAACGATTGCGAGAGTTGGGGATAGATCCTGATAATATAAGCTGATTGCAGTCAAGAGTGGGACACAGAGGCACTCTGCGGGCGATCGCCAATCTGATTTTTCCCCGCCCGATCGATCGCCCTCAACCGAGAATATTCGAGAAAAACCCGGTTTCTGCGTCCGGGAATGTATAAATATTTATCAAAACAATTAGGAAAGATGCGGCCTTATTTGGAACAGACAGATAGTTTGACAGCAAAGATTGAAAGGCTGCTCAAAACAATGAAAATCAGGATAGGTTATTAAACAATGGTCATGGATTTGCGTTTTTACGATGTCATCGGCTTTGGTGACGAAGTTCCTGGAGTTCTAGCCGTTATCTCAGCAGCCCGAGAATACCGTCGCCGGACAAAGCGTTATCCGCGAGTTTTGCTGATGTCTAAAGCAAACTTGCAAGAAGGAATTGGCGGGCATTTAGTCAGAGGCGGCCTTGCTTATTTGGATAGAAGTCAGATCAGTCAAGAACTGCGAAAATCTTTAAAGTTAGATACCTTTGGTTCACCGGCGACAATCTATCAAGAGTTCCTGCAAAAATCCGGTGTCAGTGCGATCGCGCTTGACCCCCGCAAAGCCAGCGCAGCGCTGCAAGAAATGCTGTCAGAAGCAGGGGTCGATCTCCTCAGCAAAGTAGAAATTCAAGCAGTCAATAAAGAACGCCAAAGAATTGCCAGCATAACCACATCTAGAGGCATAGTTTATGCAGGGAAACAATTTATTGATGCCACCGTAAATGGCGAATTAGCTCAAGCTGCCGGCGCGAAAAAGCTAAAGGGATTTGAAACCTTTGGTCTGCCAAACTCAGAACTTCCAGTCACCCTCGTTTTTGAAACCCAAGGACTCAGTGCAAGAAGACTGAAAGAACTCGATTACAATTATCTAAAACGCTTCACAAACCTCGCAGATTCTGAGAGTCAAAAATTTTTGCTGTACGCAGCCCAGCAAGATGCCGAACTAGCAAAAGAACTCCGGCAGGAAATGATCGACACCAAAGGACATCTCAAAACTCTGTGGGCGGGCAACGATTACATCGACGTGCGATCGCCCGCGCTATCTGTAGCTTACCACTCCTTTAGAGGAACAAAGCTATCTTTTGGTGAAACCGGCGTAATTTTAGACGAGGGAAATATCGCAATACTTCCCAATCAAAGACTTTCGTGGAACGCACTGTTATTTGCAGTCACCAGCAGCGAAGCAGAAGCCTTAGCCAAAAGCGGGAGTAAACCGACGGCTAATATGCAAAAAGAGATGTTATTTGTGGCAACTTGGCTGAGGAGTTTGGGTGCTACTTCTGTTACTTCTGCATCAGAACTTTATATCAGACACGCAGGAAACGTGACGGGAGTTGTAGAACCTTTGACTGGCGCACAAATGCTGTTAGGTGGTGTACCGGCTAATCAGGCACTGGCAACATTTAGCTATCATTTTGATGTACGCGGAGGCATCCCTGGTGTGGGGGAGAAAGCCAAGAGTTTAGGGTGGTTTAAAAGTCTGATGTTTAAACAACCTACCTTCAATATTGGCATCCGCCACGCATTAATGAAAAATATTCCTAACCTGGCAGTTGTCAGTCCGTGTTCTGGATTTGAAGGGCTTGCTTGTTCTGTCGGCAGAATTGTTGAATTTAACGCCGCAGTTGGTCAAGGTGTCGGTATCGCTGCCATTAATGCTATTCTAAATAAAAAAAATCTAGCTGATGTATCTAACGCAGAAGTGAGACAAGTTCTCGTTGAAACAGGTCAGTTACCTAAAATTTTTGGAGTTGCAAACAATGCTGATGGAACGCTATTAGCGCAATTCGAGACACTTGTCGGCGCGGATGCTATTGCCTAAGAAGGAAGAAGGAGCATCAAGCGCGCCAGCTTTTGTAGTCCTGTCCTCGCTCGCACGGGCTTTGATCACCAAGCGAGTGAGGACAGCACTCAAACAAAAAATGCTTTTTACAAAAATGAAATGCTCCCCTTGAGTCTTCACTAAAAACCGATATATAGCAATCCTCAATCATTATCCTTACCGCGAACATAAATGTGATTTACCCAAAATCCATCTGTAGGGACACGGCAGTGCCGTGTCCCTACAGAAAATCATTTAGGATTGCTATAACAACCAATTCTTAATTTTTCTGCGGGCACTTCGGATGAATCCCACCCTGCAAACAAATGTAAGCAATTTGATTTTTATCTAAATTTTTAGCGTCGGCAAAATCAACTCCTTGGAATCGACCTGATTTACTACCCGTAGGACTTTGAATAAACTGATCCGAAGCCGCTTTCCCCAGAAATACAGCCCCTTGAAAATTCACTCCCGCTAAATTTGCGCCCCTAAAATCAACCGCACTCAGGTCGGCATTCCGCAAATTAGCATCTTGCAACCGAGCATCTTCAAAATTTGCGTTGGCGAGTTTAGCAGAACTCAAATCGGCATTTTGTAAGTTCGCACTTTTCAAATTGGCACCGGATAAATCTGCACCTTGCCATTCCGACTTAGACAAATTTGTCAAGGATAACTGAGTGCCTTGAGCCTTGACTTTGCCCAAACGCGCGCCTGATAAATCGGCTCCAGAAAAATTCGCGCTGCCGATATCTGCACCCGTAAAAGCGGCATCTTTTAACATTGCTTGCTGCAAATTTGCGCCAATTAAAAGAGCACTACTAAAATTAGCTCCATTCAAATTTCCGTTTGACAAATTAGCTTTGTTCAGGACAGCGCGCACAAAAGTAGTGCGGTTCATGATAGCACTGTTTAAAGATGCTCCGGTTAAATTTGCTCCTTCAAAATTAGCGCTGCTCAAGTCAGAAATCCAATCGTCAAATGTACCCGGACGCCTGTCTTCGCCGGTGCCGTAAAAGCGAGTTCCCTGCAAGCTGGCATTGGTTAAATTGCTGTTTCTCAGCTTAATTCCTGATAAGTCAACTTTGTCTAATACTAAGGTAAATTGAGCGGGGCCGGCAGGAGTTTGACTTAAATCGGTGCGACTGAGATCGACGCCGTTGAGTTGGCTGCTATACACTGTGAGAATTTTGCCGATCGCCCTTTGCACTGTTCGCTGACGGGTCGCCGCTAACTCGCGTTCCGGGGCCTTCCCCCGGTAGCGCAGGGATTCGATCTCGTTGCTGAGACCTTGGTTTAACCGCCGCAAGTCAGGTAAAGCTTTCGGGCCGCTACTGACTAAAGCTTGCTGGATCGCATCCAGCATCGGGCTGCTGTCTTCTTGGGTTAGCAAATCCGCTAACAGCGGTACGGCGCGAGAGTCTTCCACCGCCCCCAAAGCCAAAATTGCCGATCGCCTCCCAGATGTTCCGCTGGGCGAAGCCGGAGACAATTTACTCACTAAAGCCACAAATAATTCGTCATTTCGCTGGCGAGAATCCCGCATATTTGCTTGACTTTGAGTGTAGATCAAAGTGCCAACAAACAAAGTTAAAATTAATCCCGCGCTGCCAATGGTAACTATCACTAAAGTTGTGCCTGGATGTTGGCGCATCCAATTCCACAAACTGGGATCTTCTTTGACATTGGTTTCGCGAGTCAAAACCAAAGCCGCAATCTGCGCGTCTTCCTCAGTCCAATCTTGATTGTTGACAGGATTGGCAGATTGTTCGATCGATCGCGCATTGACCACCAAAGTATTCGCGAGGCGATCGTGTCCCGATTGCCGTTTGTAGCGGAATGCAAAAGCGCCGTCTGCCAGCACTGCCAAGCCGCTCAGCCCCCCTAAAATGATTAAATCAGGAAACGCGCCGGACAAGCGCCAAATGCCGTAGGCTACGCTCAGAGGCACTCCCCAGCGCCCCAAACTTTCGCGAATCAGCACTCGCCTCCAACCCGGAGGAGTACCAAAAGCTGTGACGACTTTAACGGCAAACCAGCGTTTCGGGAGTGTTTGACCGGTTCTGGCGAGCAAAAACAGTTGCCACGCCGCTAAAGCTAGCGGTGCTAGCAGCGCCCCCGACCAGAATAGATTAGTTAGGGGTGCGACTCTCGGGTTGCGATCGCGCACGGGTACGCCCAAAATACGGGCTACAGTTTCCGATGTTGCTGCTACAGAGGAATTGAGGGGTACGGTTTGAGCGTCCTTGTTGACCAATGCCCCGATACTGAAGGGAACGAGGGCGCTGGCGGCAATTAAGGAAATTTCAACGGCCCAAGCGCCGCACCTGCGAACCAGCAGTGGCATTTGCTGGGATTTTGTCTGCCAAGACGGAGACGGATCGGGTTGATTAATATCATCACCGGATGCGGTTGGGTTAGCCATATTTATAATTTCCTATTTTTAGTCGTTAGTTGGACGAATCAGCAGATATTGCCAATTTGTACGCTATGTAGATTAACACTCCGAGAACGGCAAGACTCATCAGGGCCGAAATTAGCTGTACTATGCTATTGAATACTGTCAGAACCACGATCGCTCCGACGGCAAAGACTGCCACTTGTCCAGCTTTGGGGAGTTTTTGAAACTTGTCCAGAAATTGATTGTAGAAGGTTCCGAGCGCTTGATAGCTATCTGGATTTTGTTGGATGAGGGACGATCGCTCTACTTTAGCTTTTAGTTCTCGGATCGCTTGCTGCAAATTGAAGTTATTTTGAGGATTCATAAAAAAAATTGAAGTTAGTTTAGCTGTACATTAATCATTTTAGGGCGGTCACATTAATAAGAGTCACATTAGCGTGTTCGGAACCCCTCATTATCTTCTACTGTCAGAGAAGTAGAACCTAAGCCATTATGTTCCGATAAATTTCGGATAAATAAGGATAAAAATGAAAATATGCTATCCCTGCGATCGCCCCAGACTACGCTTTGGCTCGATCGTCACCCTAGCCTTAGCAATGATTTTAGCTGATGCCGGAGCTATTCGGAGCCAACCGCTGCAAATTGCTCCGGGATTTCCCGAACCGCTGAGAGTTTCGGGAGTTTCCGGCGGCCCGAACAATAGTGGCGACTGCGGTTTCGTGGCCCAAGGCCCAAACCAAGTGATCGAAGTAACCCAGGATTTACCTTACTGGAAAATTGCAGTACAAACTGCGGGAGCTCCGAGTTTGATGATTCAGGGGCCGAGGGGGCGTTTCTGCGTCCTACCGGCGAATGCTGCTGCGGGGAATGTAGAATTTTCCGGCTATGGGGACAAGGGGACTTATCTTATTTTTGTGGGCGATCGGGCTCAAGGTCAACACCCTTACTCTCTCTCTATTTCCCAACAGCGAAATTAAAAATACAACGAGATTAGGGCGTTTGCTGTCAAAAAACCGGATATTTGCGATCGAAAAAAAGCCAATTTTCTGACAGCCAGTGCGTCCCATACTAGACTTGAATTGCCTAAATTTTTGAGATAAAAGCTTACCGCAGATTTAGGGCAAATTAACACAGATGCAACGCAGATAATTTTCCTAGGGTTTGGGAATAATATCGTGTCCCATCGATTGACAACGATAATATTGGTTCGTAGTGCGGACTTTAGTCCGCTCCAATTTGCGGACTAAAGTCCGCAATACGAACCGTTTTTGTTATAGTAATCGACCCGAAATGATATGAGTGCAATGCCAGCCTAATAGGAATTTCAGATCAATTTTGTATTTGATTTTTAACCCACTTGCGAAACAATCGGAGAGTTTGACTTGTCCCCGCTGTTTGACTTTGTTCGCAATATTGAGAAATAGCTTCAATAATTGGCAAGTTGGGAAATGTCGGACTAATTTCCGATTCAACATATTTCCCATCTTCAAGCACATTAATCTGAAGCCTTTTATTTTCATAGCGCCAGATTTCTGGTACTCCCAGCGCCTCGTAAGCATCCAGTTGAGTTTGGGAAGTTAAATCGACTTCAATTGCTAAATCCGGCGGATCAATAGTTAAGTCGATGCGCTTTTTGCCAATCATTAAAGCATAATTCTGAATGTAAAAACAGTTATCAGGTTCAATTCCTTGTAACATACTTTTTCGCTTAAAAGTCGTCGAACCAAAACATTCTCGATCGATTTCAAGTTCTTCGAGCAGTATTTTGACCATATCGCCAATTATCTCTTTATTAAATTCATGTTCTGGTAGCGGCATCCTAATCTCCAAAGTTCCATGACTGTAAGCTATTCTAGAGCCACGGTGTTCTCCCAACTCTTCTAAAATAGCTTCAAATTCCTGCCATTTGACATCATGTAACAGCAGTCTATGTCCGGGCGGTACACTGATTTGTCTTAATTGCAGCGTTACCATTTCAACCTCCAATTTATGTAAGTTTATTATAACTTCTCAAAGATTTTAAATGTTGCGGTTCGTAGTAAGGACTTCAGTCCTAAAAGGTTCGTAGTAAGGACTTCAGTCCTAAAAGGTTTGTAGTAAGGACTTCAGTCCTCTAAGTTTGGAGAAAGAAGGACTAAAGTCCTCACTACAAACAAAAAGGAATTCAGTCCTCTCCGTTGGGAGCATCTCAATTTTGCATTTATAGTGCGAGCTTAAGAGCTCGCGTATTGTACAACTCGCGAGCGGGGACGCTCGCACTATAATAAAAAAAATGCTTTTTGCAAAACTGAGATGCTCCCTCTCCGTTTTGGAGAAAGAAGGACTAAAGTCCTCACTACAAACAAAAAGAAATTCAGTCCTCTAAGGTTGGAAAAAGAAGGACTAAAGTCCTCACTACAAACAAAAAATTATACTTAATCAACAGCTTTTTGCTGCTTGTAAAGTTCCTTAAACTTGCGCTGCTGCTCGTTGTGATCTACGATCGGATCGGGATAATGAAGCAGCCGGCGTTCAATAGGCGAAATATTTCCTGTTAGCAAAAGTTTCGTATCAACTCGGCGCAATTCTGGAACCCAGTGCCGAATATATTCCCCTTCTGGGTCAAATTTCTGAGCTTGACTGGCGGGATTAAATATTCGTAAAGGTTTCGGATCCATCCCGCTCGACGCGCTCCACTGCCAGCCGCCATTATTAGCAGAAAGGTCGCCGTCAATCAAATTTTGCATAAAGTATTTTTCCCCCCACTGCCAGTTAATAATTAAATCTTTGGTGAGGAAACTAGCGACTATCATCCGACAGCGATTGTGCATCCAACCTGTTTGATTTAACTGTCGCATTGCCGCATCGATAATCGGATAACCAGTTTTGCCCTTACACCAAGCTTGAAAGAGCTTTTCATCGTTCTCCCAAGGAAAGTCTTTGAATGCTTGACGGTAGGGCCCATCTGCTAATTCTGGGAAGTTATACATGGCGTGTTGATAAAATTCCCGCCACGCTATTTCCTGTTGCCAAGTGCGGATGCTTGTGCGCGCTTCTTCGCTGCGGCAACTTTCCATTACTATCTGGGTAGCTTGCCAAACAGTGCGGATGCCTATTGCACCAAATTTGAGGGCGGCACTGAGTTGGGATGTGCCGTTATTGGCGGGAAAATTGCGCTGTTCTTGATATTGGTAAATAGCGATTTCGCAAAATTCTTCCAACTTTTCTCGCGCTGCATCTTCTCCGGGTTCTATTATTAATGGATTGTCCCAAATAAATCCCAAATCCGCAGCAGTTGGCAGTGTTTCTACGGCACCTGCTTGGTTGGCTATTTCTTGTTCTGCTGCGCTTAATCCGGTCATTAATTCCAGATTAGTTATCGGCAGTGTGTCTGCTGGTTCGGCTTTGGGTTGGCTGTGCCATTTTTTCCAAAATGGTGTATAAACTGTGTAGGGTTTTCCTGTACCGGTGCGAATGTCGTCCGGGGCGTGCAGGATTTGATCCCAGAAATTTTTAACTTGAATTCCTGCTTGTTCGAGAGCTTTTGATACGCTGATATCTCGCTCTTTTGCATAGGGTTCAACATCCCGGTTCCAAAATACTGCTTTGGCATCGATTGCTGTTGCTAATTTTGGGATGCCGTGACTGGGTTCATCTTGAATTATCAGCAATTGGCTGCCTGCTTCGCTGTAATGCTGCTGAAGTTTTTGCAAGCAACCTATCATGTAGGTGACTCTGGCTGGCGCTACGTCATCCTGATCGAGAATATTGCGATCCAGACAAAAAATCCCGACTATTTTCGGGCTTTCCTGGCGCGCTGCAGCTAGTCCGATGTTGTCAGAAATACGCAAATCTCGACGGTGCCAAAATAAAATTAGATCGGACATTCGATTTTATATTTTAGATTTGAGATTTTAGATTTACTCCCACGGCTCAATCTGGGAGATTGTTACCATTTTACTACTATACAAGAAGTAAGGTGCGCGGTCGCACCTTACAGATAGATAATATATGCGTGCAGGACTGTATGCTTCAAGTCAAAAATGGACGCGCTAAGAAAAAGCTAGAAATTGATTTCGCATCAATTGGTTCGCCTGCTAAGATAGCTTTTTCTAATTCTTCGGGAGTGAATAAGACGGTCTCCATGTCTTCATCATCGTCTTGTTGTGGTGGCTTTTCCAGTTTTTCCAAATCTTGTGCTAAAAAAGCATAAATGATTTCGTCAGAATAACCTGGTGCGAGCATAAATTTGCCTAATTCTCGCCATTTGCCGGCGCGATATCCGGTTTCTTCTTCGATTTCGCGTTTGATAGTTTCGGCGGGGCTTTCATTGATTTCAACCGTACCTGCGGGAAATTCTAAAATCCGTCCTTTGGCGGCGAATCGGTATTGTCGCACCAAGACGAGTTTACCTTCGGGGGTGACTGGAACTGCAAGTGCTCCGCCTGGGTGGCGAATACATTCCCAGTCGCCTTCGGAACCGTTGGGAAGGCGGAGGCTAGCTACGTCAAAGTTGAATTTGCGCCCTTGGTAAAACAGGCGCTGTTTGAGGAGTTGGGGCAGTTCTTTTCCTAATGGCATAAGCGATAAGCGAATAATGTTTGATTGCACCGATTTAAGACATCATAGGCGATCGCAGCCCGGAATTTTGCTCAATTTCTACACTTTCATTTTTTCCACTCCCGAACAGTTTACAGTTTGCAGGAGTTTGCCGATCGCGCTTTTCGTCACTGGATGCACCCAATCCGGCGCAATTTCTGCTAAAGGTACTAATACAAAAGCTCTTTCGAGCATCCGGGGATGAGGTAAAGTCAGCGTCGGAGTTTCTAAGATTAAATTATCATACAGCAGCAAATCCAAGTCGAGGGTTCTCGGCCCCCATTTTTCGCGGCGAATCCGATTAAATTTTATTTCAATTTCTAATAAAGCTGCTAGCAATTGTTTCGGTTCTAGGGCAACTTCTAGGATGGCACAGGCGTTGATGTAATCTGGTTGGGGAGGCCCGACGGGGGCGGTTTGATACCAGCTAGAATGGGATTTTACGGTGATTTCTGGGGTGTTGTTGAGAGTGGCGATCGCGCTTTTGAGTGTGGCGAGGGAGTCGCCTAAGTTGCTGCCGAGGGCGATCGCGCTTTTTGTTGATTTCATTGCAGGAAGAGGGAAGTTCGGCAACGGATTTTATAACGAATTTAACGGATTGACTTCAGGGGGAAAACCCGACTCTACAAAATATTATCAGTCCTGGACGCAGGCACAGTCAGAAACCGGGTTTTTTACGTAAATACTTCGCAGGCAGCCCGCAGATTAAGTAAAAAACCCGGTTTCTTTAGTCTTAATGCGTCGTCAGTCCTGAATTTTTTAATCACAGCTTAATAGGCTGTTAATTTTTATTGATTATCATTGACAATTGTCAGCATTTAGTTGAAAAAATAATGAGTTTGTACCGACGGTTATTTTCAGCCTTGATTTTAGCAACTGTCTTTTTTGCCGCAAGTATATCAGTATCTTTTGCCGAAACTAAGGAAAGCTATCTTACCCTAGATTCGGACGGCAGTCAATCTTATGCAAGTTTGGTGCAGCAGGCGGAAGATTTGGCCGCATTGTCGATCGCCCGCCAGTTACAAGAAAATCCCGGATTAACAGAAGTTACGGTGATTGTTACAGCCACTCGCAGCCGACAGTTAGTTCCGGTTTTGCGATCGAGAGTATCCCGCCGCGACTGGCAAAAAGATTCAAGAATCGAACAGTGGACTAGATATTTTGCGGATGCTAAATTGCTGCTGGGATTCAGAGACGGCAATATTTCCCCCGCAAATTCCGGGCC
>JBBSNU010000119.1:0-10247 GCA_038260455.1 Chroococcales cyanobacterium
AGAAAATCGGATGGCTCTCCAGGCTGGCAGACGTTATGGCGTGGTTGGGCGAGATTGCAAGATATGTGTTGGGCTGCCCAATTAGCAGCCCAACAATTTTGAAAATTTGGGTTCCAGGAGATGTGGGTAATGACAAGGGCTTTAAACCCAATTTTTCGGTAAATTAGTTGAATTTATTATGAATAGCTTTGTTTTTGGGCTTAGACTGGTGCGGTAATTGCCTCGATCGCACTTCAATAGCTCGATCGCCCGCATCACTCAAAGGCAACTCCCACTCCTCAATATCGTTGCGGAACTTCACCCGAATATCAGCACCGTTAATAATCGCCCCCAACAGCCGCGGCCCGGATTTATGCGAATCCTCGTCGTCAAATTCCAGCAACTGATCCGCAGCTTCAGACAACATACTAGCCAGAGTATAACCAGCCCGCGCCACCAAAATTATACCGTCCGTGTACGGTTCCAATGTCAGCGCATCATTGCACTCGCTCAACGCCGGAGAATCCACAACCACAAAATCAAAGCGGTTGCGAACATCCTCAAACAACCTCCGCATTTCGCTCGATTCCAGTACCGCCGAAGCCTGCCGCAAAAAGCCCGGACTCGGCACAACATAGAGGTTTTCCACATCTGGAACCAAATGGATGCACTCGCTCATATTGCCGTAATAGTGTAAAGGTTCCACCGCCGCTAGAGGATCTGTAGCGATTCTCAAAGATTCTACGTTGGAAGCCGATCGCAAATCTGCTTCAATTAACAAAGTCCGTTTGCCCGATCGAGCCGACGCAATTGCCAAATTGTAAGCACTAAAACTCTTCCCCTCCAAAGGAGCCGCCGAAGTCAACAACACCACCTTCACCGGACTTTCGCCAATTCGACGCAAATTAGTTCGCAACCGCTCGTAAAACTCCAAATAGGGCGAATTGCGTTCCAAAGCCAGAGGCATATCATCCCCGTAGGAATCAGACACGATCGCTTCAGGCAAAACTGCCAGTACCGGCACCTCTTTTTCCACCAAAGCCGCCCGCACTTCTTCCCAACTGTAAAACTTGCCGTTGAGCATCCCCAACAAAAATATCAACCCGCCGCCCAACAGCAATCCTACAAATCCCCCCACCGCCAGCATCACCGGCAAACCTCTCTTGCTTGACTCGATATCATCAGTTTTGGGCAACTGGGCGATTCTCAAACTCCCCGTTGTCTCGGTTACGGCGGCTTGAGCGTCTACCAAAGCTGACTGCATCTTGTCATAGAGAGCTTTTTTGAACCCCACTTGCTGGATCAGCCGCCCTTGTTCTAACTGCTTGTTGGGAATTGTTGCGTGCTCCACGCGCAATAGTTGTTCAGTTTTCTCGACTCCTTTGATTTGCTGTTGTACCATTTCCCGCTGGGTTTGCAAAGTAATCAAATTTTGAGCTAACTGTTGTCTGGCGGGATCTAAAGAAGAGTCTATCCGAATGCGATCGGCACTTCTGAGCGGAGCCGCCACCCCGTTACCACCGAGCACCTCAGATTGTCGCTGCTGCAACTGCTCGTCAAAAGCTTGTTTTTGTTTGAGCAATTCTACAATTTTCGGGTGTTCCTCCTGCAAGTCGCTGCGGAGAATTTTGAGCTGAGATTCGATCGAGAATAGTTGCACTCGCAGTTGTGCAATAATTGGATCGGCAGAAAGTGCTTGGGCGACGTAAGCTTGCTCCACATTCAATCCCAAGCGATCCTGCAAGCTCTTAATTTGAGCTTCAATTCCTCCCAACTGCACGCGGAGTTGCCGCTGCTGCTGTTGGCTGCCGATAATCGCTTGCGGCAGCGTACCGTTCTGAATTGCTAAAATTGAAGTCCCTTCTCGTTTTTCGTAGGCTTCTAGTTTTGCTTCCGCCTCTCTGAGTTCCTGAGTTACTTTCGGCAAGCGTTCTTGAATTTGGGCGATCGTTGTTCGCAGTCTAGAAGTATTAATATCTTGGCTGCGCTCCACCATTTCGTTCATCAGCGCCTCCAGTACCTCTTTTGCTTTTGTGCGATCGGCATTTTTGTACAATACTTGAATCAAAGCGCTCGGGTCATTATTCTTAGTCGGCATCTTGATCTGCACGTTGTCTGCCAGATTTTTAGTCAAAATTTGTACTTTTTTTTCCGTTTCTTGTTGATTGACTATTGCCGCTACTTCTTTGTTTGATTTTTTTTCGGCTTTGATGAGTTTTTCTGCGGTTGGTTCAAGCACCTTCTCTGTCTCCAGCAGCATATCTTTAGTTATTTCTTGTCCTTCCTGTTGAATTTTTGTAGTAGTCGATGAAAAAATCACGCTCGGCCTGCGGTATGCCAGCGTACCGGAAGCAACGTAAACCGGCGCGGGAGTTGGCTGCAAAGCCACTACTCCCGACACGCCCACAGTCGTCGCCAGAGTAGCCAGTCCCACCCACTTGTATTGGTCGAAAGCAATTAAATAACGTTTTACAACTGATAAAGTCATGATGATTTTAGATTTTAGATTTTAGATTGAATAATTGCTAACGATAAATTATAACTAAGTATGTCGGAGCCAAAAACATAGTATCTGGTAGGGGCTGGTTTAGCTAAAAATCTTTGATAGAAGCGACTTTACGAGGGAGCATCTCAATTTTACATTTATAGTGCGAGCGTGCCCGGGCGGGTGTTTTTACATACGCGAGCGGGGACGCTCGCACTATAAAAAAAGGCCTCCCCTTTACGAATACAAAACCTGCCCTCTTTACTAATGCCCAATGCCCTGTTTGGCCAATGCCCTGTTTGGCCAATACCCAATGCCCAATGCCCTGTTTGGCCAATGCCCTGTTTGGCCAATGCCCTGTTTGGCCAATGACTAATGCCCAATGACTACCTATTATTAGGTGACGGCCCGAACAGATCTGTTACCCCATTTCTCAACTGCTCAAAGAACAGAATAAATCCCAAAGTATCCCGGAATGGTCGAGTAAAAGTATTGATTACATAACCAATGCGCTCTACCAAATTCCTACCAATAACAATCACATCATTATCTTCGAGCATCGGGTTCTGAGAAACATTACCCTCCAAAGCAGCTTTAGCATCTATCGAACGGTTGATTGCTCTACCTTGCTTTTCGTCGAACCGAATCAGGGCTATTTTCCGCAAGTCAGCAAGATTAACAGGCAAGTTGTTGAGAGCATCCAAAAACTTGCTGCCATTTTCTAGGTAGAACGAAGTCAAACTACCACTAGCGTAACTCAAAACTCGAACGTAGATCCTAGGCTTAATCAAGGTAGACCGCGCCACCAGAGCTTTGTCGTAGTCTAGATTTTTGGTACTAGCGTCCAATTCCGGGATGACAATCACATCTCCCGAAGCCAAAGGAAAATCGAACAAATCCTGAGCGTTGGCTAGAGGAGTGTAGAGGTCGATGGGTTCGTCCACCGAGGAGCCGTCCACCAGCGTCCGCCGCACTCGCACTTCCCGCAAATCGGCTTTTCCCGTGACTCCCCCCGCAATCACCAAAGCAGCGGAAATTCGACCGGAACCAGCCGGAAGCGTGTAAAAACCAGGTTTGCTGACTTCTCCGGTGACAGTGATTTGGACGGGGAGGGCCGCAGCGGCTAGGCTGTACCTGGATGCTAAATCTCGATCGGACTTGCGATCGGGTGTAATCTGTTTATACGGTACGACGATCGCATCTCCATCTTCCAAACGCAAATCCGGCGGAGCAATACCAGTTTGCAGCGGTGTCAAAATATCAACAACTTGCTCCGCCACTTCCCCCCCCGGCAGAGTCCGCCGCACCCGCACCGCCCGCAGTTCGGCCGTAGAATTAGTCCCAGCCGCCGCCGCCAAAGCCGCCGGAAGCTGCGGGGTTTGCAGCGGATAAAAACCAGGTCTCGCCACTTCCCCCGTCACCGTCACCACTACCGGGCGCTGAACCAGCAAAGCACTCGACACTTGAGGATTTTTGATAAATTGGGAAAAGCGCTCGCGGAGTCGCTGCTGTGATTCTTCGACAGTCAGACCGCGCAAATTTACTGATCCAATCAGCGGCAGTACAATTACCCCTTCAGGGCTGATAGCACCTGTAAAATTTAGCTCTGGGAAGCGCTGAACTTGAACAGAAATCTGGTCTCCAGGGCCCAAGCGGTAAGGCCGATTCCGAAAAGCTGGGTTAATTTGTCTGTTGAAGTTGGCTGGCGGTGGCGGTACGCGCAGTGGTGGTGGTGGCACCAACTGTTCGGAACTAGGAACAACGGATTGAGCTAAAGCCGTTTCTGTAAAATTTTTGCCGTTAAAGCCCCAGAATACAGCAGCAAAAGATAGAGTCCAAGCAGTTGAGTGCAGACCTGCCAAGGAAAAAGCAACGCGATTTTTAATTGTAAATTTTTCCCGCATTTTTATTGGCAGATAAAATCTCGTATTATTTGGAATAATATCGTGTCCGGTCGATCGATCTAAAATTGGTTCGTAGTACGGACTTTAGTCCGCAATCCGGGAGCGGACTGAAGTCCGCACTACGAACCGATTATTTGGAATAATATCGTGTCCGGTCGATCGATCTAAAATGAGTTCGTAGTAGGGACTTTAGTCCGCAACTTGGAGCGGACTGAAGTCCGCACTACGAACCTACTGTTTTTGTTATGGTAAGCGATCGGAGATGATATAATTAGTTGTT
The DNA here is from genome assembly GCA_038260455.1 of Chroococcales cyanobacterium. Taxonomy (GTDB): domain Bacteria; phylum Cyanobacteriota; class Cyanobacteriia; order Cyanobacteriales; family Microcoleaceae; genus Microcoleus. The sequence goes on from JBBSNU010000119.1 coordinate 4,649, forward strand.
TTTTTAATTTCATTTTGGTTTGGCCAGTCTCAACTAAAAATCTTTTCTCTTGATACCAAATCAATTTAATTTGCTTGATTCTTCTAGCCCGCAGAGGCGGTCTTTGTTTGTATAGAAACGATTTCAATCGCACTTTTGATTAAACTCAGAAAGTTTCTGCCATTAATTGAGCTTGAACAGTTTGACTCAGAGATTCCAGCAGCGGTTCAACTATCTGAATCTCGCTTTGCGCTTGAATGGGAAGGATGATACTGACAGCAACCCAAGAGGCGCGGCGGTTCGACAGTCTCGCCATACTGTCTTCCCAAAACCAGCGGCTGGTTGCTGGAGAACCTCCGTTAGGCCAAGCGTACCACTGCACGACCGCAAAAGTTTGTTGGGGAGTCCAGCTTCGGAAAAACCGGGCCTCGATGGTAGACGGCGGCTTGTCGGGTGTTGCCGCTAATTTAATTCTAAACCTCAAAGTGCGATGAGAGTCTGTTTGCCATCGGTGAAATCCATCGATATCTAGCCATTCTACTTGGGGCTGGTTTTTGGGGTCGTTTTGAGGCAACAGCAATAAAATAGCTATTCTTTGATGATTTTTAATTTCTTGAACTAACCACCTGTGACCGCCAATTACGACGTTCTTCTGGAGGCTGGTCTCTTTCCAGCCGGGAAGTGTCATCCCGTTTTGGCGCAAACTTTTCAATTGCTTGAGGTTTGCAAGAATTGGTGGGTTTGTCCAAGGCCACTTTCCTGTCGTGTAGCCGGGAATTGCTACTGCCCCAACCAGTACCAACAAAAATACCAGTACCACAATTTTTGATAATTGGTACCGCCGCAGTAGTTTCTGTACTGAAATCATTTGTTTCATCAATTGCCATACTGGTTTGGGCAATACTTTTCCATGCCGTTGAGGAGAAGTACCAATAAACCTAGTATACAAGCAGAGTACAAGTCTCCGCCCCATCCGGCGTGCAGCCAATCAAAAAGCGTCTCTCTTTCGGTTCCGTGAAAGTAGGTTAGCAATGTGTTGCGGAGAATGTTGGAAGTGATGCTAATGATAGATGTAGCTACTAAAAACAAAAGGCTTTTTTTGTAGGAACTCCAAACTCCCGTCCAATCGAGCAGCATTAAGCTGACGTAAAGACTGGTAAACAGCATTTTTAAGCCGGCACAGTGGGGCGCAACTTCTACAATGCGATCGTTTACGTAGAGATAAATTTCTTCTACTCTGACGTTGAGACCTACTTTAATTAATATTAAACCTGATGCCTCAGCAATGAAGTGTTGCAGCGGCAAGGCGTAAGGTTCTATGAGGTAAGGAATGTGGTTTGGTGATGCCAGAAATACGAATAAAAGTGGCATTCCCTGCAATTTTAAGCCGGGGATTCCTTTTAAGCACAGGCAAATGCCGGCCAGCATTAGTGGGAGTGATAAATTTACTAAATCGCTTAAGCGACTCAGATAAAAAAGTGTCGCTAGTACCAGCAAAAAGCTTCCTAAAGGATGCGGGGTGTTGGGCAAGCGCAGCCAGCACTTTCGGTTCGTCCAAGCAATATAAGCTGCGTAGGGCAAACCAATTATTCCGTGGCTGAAATATTCGTGTTCGATGCTGATGTTTTTGTTGAACCAACCGTTGTACCAGTGTACTAACAGGGGGGCGTACAGCAGCACTAGGAGTATCGCGATTCCTTCGCCCAAAAGGTATCGCTTGAAAATAATCTGGATTCTGCGCTGGATGTGCATAATTTGAGAGGTTTTGATATTGCCGCGCTGGGTTCGCAATGCGAAAGCGGTTGGGAAGTGTGAGTTAAATATTTGTTAATTCCAGACATCAGGCACTAATATCAATAAAGGACTCTCGCGCAGGGTGGGGGCGGGTTTATTTAACTTGTCTGCACGCTTTAAGGCTATTGGTGAACCCGCCCCTACGGGTTTTTGATATTGGTGCCTGATGTGAGTTAATTCCGAACTTAAACGCTTTTATAACTGCACTCTACTGCGGGAAACACTCTTAGCATAACTTTTATGAACAATTAGCAATTCAACGATCGCCCGATCGCCCCTACAACCTGCTCGATCTGAGTATTGCTCAATCCGGGATAAATTGGCAATGATAAAATCTGTTGGCAGAGAGTTTCTGCGTGGGGGAAGTCGCCGGGATTGCCTAAGTTTTGGTAGGCTGGTTGCAGGTGGCAGGGTACGGGATAGTGGATGCCTGTTTCAATGCCTTCTTGGGCGAGTTTTTGCTGGAGGGTATTGCGGTCGATCCTCTTCGAGGGCTTCGCTAACGGGCTTTTCTCAGTAATTTGGATCGCATAGATGTGATAAATGTGACCTGTGCTGCTGTGATTGGCGATCGGTACAATGCCTTTGTGTTTCAGCGGCTCTAATAAAGTATTGTAATGTTGGGCGGCTAAGTTGCGATCGCGATTCCATTTTTCTAAGTATGGCAATTTAATGTTGAGTATGGCCGCTTGCAAATTGTCGAGGCGGCTGTTGGTGCCGATTTTTGTGTGTAAATATTTGCTAGGAGCTCCGTAATTGCGGAGAGTACGCATGGTTTTTGCGAGCTCTGCATCGTTAGTAATTAACATCCCGCCGTCGCCAAAACAGCCGAGGTTTTTGCTGGGATAAAAGCTGAAGGCTGCAGCTTTCCCAAAGGAACCCGCGCGGTATCCTTCTCTTTCCGCTAAGTGCGCTTGGGCGGCATCTTCAAAAATTATTAAGTTGTGGCGCTTGGCAAAATCTAAAAGCTGACTGGGCGATACCATTTGACCGTAGAGATGTACGGGGATAATTGCTTTAGTTTTCGAGGTAATCGCTGTTTCGGCTGCTGTGAGGTCAATCAGGGCGGTTTCTGGGTCACAATCTACCAGGATAGGTATTGCTTTGGCTTGAATGACGCCGATGATGGTGGCGATAAACGTGTTGGCGGGGATGATAATTTCGTCGCCCGGGTGAATGTCGCAAGCTTGGAGTCCCAGGGCGATCGCATCAGTTCCGCAAGCTACTCCTACACCGTATTGTACCCCAGAAGCTGCTGCAAATGCTGTTTCAAATTCTGCCAGTGCTTGACCTAAAATAAAGTCTCCTCGCTCAATAATTTTCCCAAGTGTTTCTGTTATTTGGGATTGAATTGGTTGGTGTTGCAGGGAGAGGTTGACAAAAGGAACTTTTTGTGGGTAGAAACTCATAAATAATCTGGCTAGCAATTATTTATATTAACATTAAATTTGCCCGATGTAGGGTTCGCAATTAACACATTTTTCTGATCGTCAAATTCGCTTATAATTATGAAAATGATTTTTTTTAACCGCAGAGAACACAGAGAGCGCAGAGGAATTAGGAGAGGAGGTTGATCGCACTTTTTTGCTATCTTGTAAATCAAATCATTTTTTTGATAATATAGAATCATAGATTTTTTTGATGGGCGAAATTATGGAATACAAAAAACTAGGCGAAAGCGATTTATCAGTATCTGAAATCTGTTTGGGTACGATGACTTACGGGCAGCAGAACACCGTTGAGGAAGCGGCCCAACAGCTCGATTGTGCAATTTCCAGAGGAATCAACTTTATCGATACGGCAGAAATGTATCCGGTGCCGGGAAAACCGGAAAGTCAGGGAAAAACCGAGGAATATATCGGGGAATGGCTGGTGAAACAGCAGCGAGATAAGGTTATTATAGCGACGAAAGTGGCGGGGAGAAGCACTCGATTAAAGTGGATTCGGGAAGGGAAAAATCAGATCGATCGCCCAAATGTCGAAAAAGCCCTGAATGACAGCCTGAAGCGCCTGCAAACTGACTATATCGACCTGTATCAGATCCACTGGCCCGATCGCTACGTGCCGCTATTTGGCGCGCCGGACTACGATATTACTCAAGAACACGAAACTGTACCAATTTTAGAACAATTAGAGGTATTTGCTGACTTGATTAAAGCGGGAAAAATCCGCTATTTGGGTTTGAGTAACGAAACGCCTTGGGGAGTTTGCGAGTTTTGCGAATTGGCAGAAAAACACGGTTTGCCGAAAGTTGTTTCGATTCAGAATGCTTTTAGTTTGAGCAATCGGACTTTTCACATGAATTTAGCAGAAACTTGCCGTTTTAAGAATGTGGGATTGATGGCTTACAGTCCTTTGGCTTTCGGGATATTAACGGGTAAATACTTAAATGGAATACCGGAAAATTCGCGACTGGCTTTGTTTGCTGGATTTGGTCAGCGTTACGATAAAACTAATCTGAACGATGCGGTGAAAGCGTATATTGAGATTGCTCAAAAGCACGGTTTGAGTCCGGCGCAGATGGCTTTGGCCTATGTGCGATCGCGCTGGTTTGTGACTAGCACTATTATCGGTGCAACATCGATCGCGCAACTTGAGGAAAATCTCAGCAGTTTGGATGTGACGCTCTCTGAAGAGATTGTAGCAGAAATTAATTCTGTGCACGCTAAGTATCCGAACCCGACACCGTAAGATATCTCGGCGGTTGAAACCGCTTCTACACGAACAAAGTCCGCCTTCGCGGACTAAGAAATCGAGGCAAAAATTAACGCAAATTTGGTATTAGTAGGTTGGGTTGAGGTTACGAAACGAAACCCAACTTATTAATTGTTTATATTGTTTAGGATGAACAGCGATGAATAGCAGTCAAAAATTTAATTTTCAATTAGGAGAGCGTTTCTTAGAAGAGTGGGCCGCTCCTCCAGAAGATCCATTAGGAGAGCTTTCTCATTTTGAAATGGGATGGCGATGTTTCTGTTTTGAATACAACCATAAAGTTTTAATAGAAATAGGTGATGCTCAAAAAGAGGTATTTTTAGATCCAGATATCTGTATGATGATTGACAATTACTTTCCCAAGGAAATTGCGAAGCTATCGCAAGGTAAACCAATAGAAATAGACTTTGGTGAGAGTTGGTTTACTATTATCTTGCTACCGATCGACAATCAGATTAACTGCACTTGGATCAAGTTTGGGACTTCGGGCTGGGAAAAGCAGTTTGAGTGCGATCGCGCTCAAGTATTAGATACCCTCAGAGGATTTCTGACTGAAGTGATGCAGCTAGCGGTAGATAAGGGTTTCATCACAGCCGAGGAGAAGGATGAGTTTATTCGTCCGGCTTTTTCTGCTGGTAATATCGATGCTGTGGTATTGAGCAATTAGTTGGTTTGGGTGGTGTGAAGGGCGATCGACTGCGATGACATATAATCCTAATAGGATAATTATCAATTAAGTTTAAAATGAACACGAGAATCAACCAAATCAAAATATCCCTAGAACAGTTGAGCGAAGACTTACTGGCTTTGTCTGATGATATGTGGCTGAGTATTGACCATAACGACTCCGAAGCACTGGATTTGGGCTACCGCTTAAAGAAGGACTATAACGAGCAAGTCGATACTTTTAGTAAAGTGGTTAAAAATATAAATGATACTGTTGCAGAGTTTGAAAAAAACTCTATCTTGAAGGGTCTTCTGGGTTTGAGGTGATAATAAAAACTAATTAGAAAAGCAAGCTAATAGTCGAGCTCGAAAATTGTCGAAATTAACAAATCCATAGGCTTGACGCTTAATCACTTTGAGGCGATTGTTGATTCCCTCCATCACA
>JBBSNU010000120.1:0-10238 GCA_038260455.1 Chroococcales cyanobacterium
GGTTGGCTCCTACTTAATTGTACAGCAAATGGGAATGATGGTTGACATGATAGCCCATTCAGTATTAGCAGGATTGCCGGTGGCTTTTTCTTTAGGTTTCAATATTTCGATCGGCGCGTTTATATCGGGAATTATCAGCGCCGTGATTATGGCGTGGATTCAATCGCAATCGCGCCTTAAAATTGATGCTGTGATGGCATTAATCTTGTCTACATTTTTAGCAATTAGCGTCACGCTGATTAGCCTTTTGCGGACTACAAAATTAGACTTAGATGGGTTTTTATTCGGCAATATCTTGTCAGTTGCACCGACTGATGTGCAGCAGACATTTGTCATAACTGTGATTATTTTGGTCGCGGTTAAACTCTTTTACAAAGAACTGCTATTCTATACTTTTGACCCGCTGGGAGCGCAAGCCTGCGGTTTGCCTGTAAACTGGATTTATTTGGGACTGATTTCGGCGATTACGCTGACGATTGTTGCGAGTTTGCAAACTGTGGGGGCGCTGTTAGTAATTTCGCTGTTAATCGGGCCGGGAATTACGGCGTATTTGTTGGTAAAAGAGCTGCATTTAATGATGGGATTGGGAGCGATTATTGGAATTACAGCTAGTGTAAATGGGATGTATCTCAGCTATTATTTTAATATGCCATCTGGTGCGGCAATTGTATTAGTTGTTTTTGGATTATTTTTAATGGCTTTGCTGTTCAGTCCCAGTCAAGGGATTTTGACCCGAAAGAAAGGAGAATGAGTACCGAGATTGTTGGTGAGGGAGGGCGGGTTTTGTTCTGAGATTGTTGGCGAGTGTCAAAATTCTTGGCTAAACCCGCCCCTACAAATTATGCGTTCATTGGTAGGGGTAGGTTTAGCGAATAAACTTTTGTACTCACAGATGATTTCTGTGCAAAACCTACCCTTAACTAGATGTACGGGGCGGGTTTTGTACCGAGTGAGGGAGGGCGGGTTTTGTTCTGAGATTGTTGGCGAGTGTCAAAATCCTTGGCTAAACCCGCCCCTACAAATTATGCGTTTTTTCTACCTAACTATATGCACAATTAATCATTGGTAGGGGCAGGTTTAGCTAATAAACTTTTGTATTCACAGATAATTTATGTACAAAACCTGCCCTTAACTTAACTAGATGCACTTAGCTTGACAGTAGGTTTCATAAACGCCATCAAGCAGTAAATTAAGAGCAGAAGTTGCTTTCTGGGCAGCTAACAGCGCTTCTTGCTGTGCTTCTTCAGTCTCACAAAGCTGTAACAGCGCTTCGCGGGTTGCTTGCGAGTGGAACTCGTCGGCTTTTTCGTGAACTTGAAAGAAAGATAAAGCTGCTTGTGAATCGATGCCGTAAAATTCCTTCAAACCAGTGATTTTGGTTGTAGAAACTTCGGGGATTTGCGCTTCGTAAGCGTAAAGGGCTGCTAAACCTTTGACGGGCGATTCGCTGCGCGCTAAGTCTTTGAGAATGCGAACGGATTCGCTGGTTTTTTCTAAGTGTTCGTGATCGATAACTGCATTTCTGTCTAAACCCAAACCTTCGGCAAAGCGCAGCCACAGTTCAGGGTGATTAGCAGCGCCTCTCTCTTCTTCTATCAGGTTTTCGAGGAGCATTTGACGAATTTTGATGTCGTCACAGGCGGCGTGCGTAGCGCTGACATAGGTGGGGAAGTTGTGGACTTGCAGATAGTATTCTTTGGCGTACTCTTGCAGCATTGCGAGGTCGAGTTTACCTTCGTTCCACATTTGGTAGAACGGGTGTTTCAGCAGGTGGTTTTGGTCAAGAATCGTGTTGATTTGTTCGAGAAATTGCTGTTGGGTCATAATTGTCGATCGCCCTTAAGGATAGTGCAGCCACTAAAATGTTATTGTAATCTGGGATTTTGTCAAGACCAAGTTCAGTCCTGAACGCACTACGATGAAAGAAACCGGGTTTTGGTTTTTACTAGATTTGCGGTCTGGAACCTATGTATTTTCGCGAAAAACCCGGTTTCTGGGTACCGGTGGATAAGTCCGTTACCCGCACTTAGCGCCGCCCGAATCCCTTGCCCCGCATAGACTTCGACCAAACCAGCAATTCGCCGCCATTCCCGCCAGCGGCGAGAAACTGGCCTTCGGGATGCCATGCGAGACAGGAAAAACCGCCCTCTGCACCTTCTAGAATTTGCAGCAATTGTTCTGCTTCGTACCACAAACAAAGTTGACCGTCTGCGGATGCGGAAGCTAATAAAAATGTGGTAGGTTGAAAGGCGATCGCATTTACCACATTTTCATGCACTTCTAAGGCCCAACCTTCCCAACCGACTCTTTCATCAGCGTCTCTTTCCCAGACAGAAACACCTTGAGAACTCGAAGCAGCCAACAAAGGTGCACCCAAAGAATTAGTTTTACCCGACCAAGCTAACTCCCGAACTTTCCCCGGAAAACCCTGCATTACCCACGGTTGAGAACTGCCCCATTCATTAACAATTAGGGTGTTGTCCATATTGCCGCAAGCTAAATATTCCCCTGACGGCGACCAAGAAATTGCACCTGTTGCAGACGGTACTGACAAGACGTGCGGGTCTTCGTCCCAATCTTCGCCGTTCCAAACTTTGACGCCTTGATAACCGCTAACTGCCAGATATTTAACAACAGGATGCCATGCTAAATCTAGGATAGATGATGAGTCGAAATTCAGCGTTACTTCAACAACATTATCATCAGCATTCCAGACTTGAACGCAGCGGCCCATGCTAAAAGCTAACTGATTGCAGTTGGGACTCCAAGCTAACTTATCAACCCAGACGCGCTGGTTATCCAAATCAGCAATTAATTCGCCCGAATTGGCGCGCCAAATTTGCACCCGTCCGTCTTGTCCGCCCGCGGCTAGGAATTGACTGTCGGCCGAAAAAGACAAGCAATCGGCCGATTTCCCTGTGGCAGTTTGCAGCGGTTGCAAGGACAATTCATTAACTGCCCTTACTGTCGCCAGCATCACTTCCCCGGCAGCGGAACAGACTGCTAAAGTTTTACCCTCCGGCGACCAAGTAACAGCAGTTACGTAGTCAGACAGCATTTCTTGAGCGTGAAATTGCAGGGTTAGTTCACTTTTATTTGTCTTTTTGTTACCCATATTTATTGAATCTGAGATGTTGCACTCTTCTTAAGAACGGGCAAGATGCCCGTTCCACAAGAGATGAATTTTCTTCTTGTGGAACAGGCATCTTGCCTGTTCTGTTCCACAATAAAGGAATTTTCTTCTTGTGGAACAGGCATCTTGCCTGTTCCTAAAAGGCTTATTAAAAATGCTTCAATATGTCAGTTAAACCAGACATTTCCGGAAATCCTCTTTCAATTGATTTTCGTTTAAATTGCGACCGATGAATACGAGCTCATTTTTCGGAGTTTCATTAGCTTTCCAAGGTCGATCCGGCCGACCGTCGAATAGCATATGCACTCCTTGAAAAACAAAGCGATTGTTTTCGCCTGCCATATTCAAAATGCCTTTTGTGCGAAAAATATTCGTGCCTTGAGTTCGCAACAAGTCGCCAATCCAATCGCTAAATTTGTTGCCGTCAACAGCACCGGATTCGACTATTGCCACTGAGGTAACAGTTTCGTCGTGTTCGTGTTCGTGTTCGCCCAAAAAGTCGGGTTCGATTTCTAAAGCCCGGTTCAGATCAAATGCTTTAACGCCCAACAAAGCATCCATTGCTAGTTCTGCGTTGCGGGTGCGGTGGATTTTTGCCATTGCATTCATGCCACGAATTCGCTTTTCTAATTCTGCCAATTCTTCCTCAGTCACCAAATCAGTTTTGTTAAGCAAAACTACATCGGCGAAGGCAATTTGTTCTTGAGCTTCATCTGCATCCCAGTGTTGCCAGATGTGCTTGGCATCAACTACCGTTACAACTGCATCTAGCAGCAATGTGTCCCGCATATCTTCGTCTACAAAAAATGTCTGAATTACGGGTGCGGGGTCGGCTAAACCTGTGGTTTCGATGACTATGTGGTCGAATTTGTCTCGGCGCTTCATCAAGTTACTGATAATCCGAATTAAATCGCCTCTGACTGTACAGCAAATACAGCCGTTGTTCATCTCAAAAATTTCTTCGTCTGCATCAATTATCAGTTGGTTGTCGATGCCTACTTCGCCAAATTCGTTGACGATGACTGCAACTTTTTTGCCGTGTTCCTGTGTTAAAATGCGGTTCAGTAGCGTAGTTTTGCCTGCACCCAGATAGCCCGTGAGAACGGTCACGGGAACTGATTCGATCGCCCCTGTAGTCACCATACTTGACCTCGTTTGTTGTACAATGATAACCATTATCGCTATTTTACACCAGACAGGCTGACAGTGCCAACAATATTAAATAATGTTAAGAGTTTTTAACTAGAGGAGGCTGTTGTGTGTTCAATTTGTGCCTTTGGGGTGATGCTCAAAGCCCACCCCACTCATTGTTTCAATAGACATCTCTAAAAAGCAAGTCTTGGCCGGCAGGAGGCTTACCCCACAAGAATTATTTGAGATGTCTATTGACTAATGACTAATGACTCCGCATAATTAATTGCCAATCATAGCTGCAATTCGATCGCGCTCAAGCTCTCGACCAATGATCACCAGTTTGGTTTGGCGGAGTTCGGAAGGTTGCCAAGGGCGATCGTAAAAATATTCTATGCGATCGCCCACACCTTGCAACACCATCCGCATCGGTTTGTTGGGAACCGCCACAAACCCCTTAATCCGATAGATTTCTTCCTGCTGCATCAAGGATTTCAGCTTTTTCACCAAAGCTTCCGGTTCAAATTCGCGATCGGCAATAAAGTAAGTCGAGTTAATATCATCATCGTGTTCGTGTTCCTCCTCAGCATCGTGGTGACTCGGGCGAGACTCCAAATCATCCTCAACCGCCGCATTAAATCCCAATAGCACATCAGGGTTAATTTCGCCACCTTTGCAGGGAACAATTTTCACACTTGGACGCAACTCTTGTTGCAACCAGCTTTGGACTTTCTGGTGAGTTTCAGCATCTACGCGATCGACCTTCGTTAAAAGTACCATATCGGCACAGGCTAACTGGTCTTCAAACAATTCCTCGATCGGAGTTTCGTGATCTAAACTAGAATCAGCCTGCCGCTGTGCCATCAAAGCATCAATATCACCGACAAAAGAACCGCTAGCAACAGCTTCGCAATCGACAACAGCAACAACACCGTCCACAGTAGCACCCGTGCGAATTTCCGGCCAGCGAAAAGCTTGAATTAAAGGTTTAGGAAGTGCGAGGCCCGAAGTCTCAATTAAGATACAATCAATTTGTTCTCGGCGCTTCAACAATTCCTGCATAGTCGGCAAGAATTCCTCTTGAACAGTGCAGCAAAGACAACCATTTGTTAGTTCAACAATATTGCTGCTAACATTTTCTTCTTCGTCGCAAACTTGGCAATCGCGCAGCAGTTCTCCGTCAATTCCGATTTCGCCAAATTCGTTAACCAGAACAGCAATGCGGCGACCTTGATTATTTTGCAATAAGTGGCGAATTAAGGTAGTTTTGCCGCTACCGAGAAAACCAGTGATGACAGTAACAGGAATTTTGTGCATTAAATTTTTTGTCAGGTTTAGATATAGGCTAGGGTGCGGATTACATGGGTGTCAAATTAAGACTAAAACCCGTGATAAATTTCGCTTTTTTCCTAGTCTAGATCCCCCTAAATCCCCCTTAAGAAGGGGGACTTTGATTGCTTCCGGTCCCCCCCTTCTTAAGGGGGGCTAGGGGGGATCTAGACCTAATCGTCAGTTCGAGTTTCAGGTCAAAAGCGGTTTCAACCGCCTACTCTTATCTCTAATTTCCCAGCGGCGGAATCTTCGCCAAAACGCCTTTTTTCAGAGCTTGAGGACGCTCAGACCAAGGCAACAAACCGTCTGGTTTAGCATAGTATTGACCCGCGCATTCGAGTACAGCCTCGACGCTTTCCGACTCATTTGCTGGTAAATCGCCAAACAGATAAGTGTACTTTCCTACAGCAGCAAAAGACACCGCACAAGAGTGACTGCAAGCACTCATGCACTCAACCTCTTGAATCTCAAATTTCTCAGAAAACTCCCAATCTTTAGCGAGTTGCGACAAATTTTCCATGAATTGTTGACCGCCGCTTTTGCCTTCTCGCTTGCCGTTTTTCCAAACACTAGCGCAAGCAGTGCAAACAAACAGACTGTGCTTGGTGCGTACAGCCGCATTAATTCCATCCATCATCCGTACCTCGCAGATGCGTTCAAAAGTGAGTTAGATATCGGCGGGCATTCTGACTTGAGAAACCACAACGGTTTCATTACAGTTGCGGGACAGCGCCGGACTTGCACCGAACTTTCCCCGTTTCCTCTAGTGGCTGCTCCCCGCTAGAACCGATCGCGAAATCACATCATACCGCACTTGCCGCCTTTTTTCAAAAAAGTTATATTTGTAGGAGCGATTTTTAATATGTAGCAGTATAAAAGAAACTTTCGTAGTAAGTACTAAAGTCCTTTTTAGGGAACTGGTATTAGCTTTTGGTTACATCCAGATCGCTTGAGCAACTGTACTGCGGATTCGCTTTAAGTTTCCCGAGCCTATGTCTTTAAGGTTTAACAAAGACTCGTCGCTGGCTTCTGCTAATTCTGACACAGTGAAGTACCCAGCATCTTTTAGTATATCAATTTTATGCTGGGTGAGTCCATAAGGATATGCCTGAGATTTTTTTAGTTTGCTAATATCTTCATCTAAGATTAGCATTTCGCCATGCTCAGGTAATTCAGGCAATTTAATTTTAAACAATTCGCTTGTTTTGTGTAATTCTAAAGGCTCATTTCTCTCATTTTGCTCATTTAACCACCTAGTATAAATTTCATTAGTGACCCGAGCTCCAGTAGTTTTTTCCAACAATGTGCATAGATTCAAGCTATATCTTGTTCCTCGTCCTCTCGATTTCATTGCCCGTGAAACATCTCGAATTGAAATAAATCCAGTATATTCAAGTAGTTCTAACGGCTTTGATAGACGTTGTGCAATTTCTCTTAAAATAAGTACATTCTGCTTATTTTGCTCACCAGCCTGCAGAAATATTGATTCTGCAATCTCCCTTGCAGGATCGAGCATTGGTGCATATATGCCAAGTTTGGGCTTAAGCTCTTCAATCAAGGGCCAATAGTAATTACTGGCAAGGTCTATCAGTGTCTTGGTTATATGGGCTAAACTAATCTTGTCTTCTCCACAGTTTTCCGACAGACTATTCCATGCAAATATAAATCCCCTCATGTTTCCAAGTACAGCCCGTCCCATAAACCCCGCAACATTTTCTAAAGTCAATTGACCAGAGAAAGACTCTTCAGGAAGTAGCTGATAAAACCTTTTTCTAATTATCTCGGCAAAGTTGGTATTATAGTCTTTTAGTTCATCATTCCTTGAAACATCGATCACCGTAGCATCATTATATACATCAAACCTTGTTCCAAAATTAGTAACTCCCGGGTAAATAGCAGCTTTACATGATATTGTACTGCTCGATAAAGTCCGAAATATATCGAAAAATTCATGCAGCGGAGCTTCCCGACCAATGTGAGCCGCGTCATCAAATAAAATAACTATCCTTTTCCCAGATGCACTCGATAAACTAGATAATTCTCTCTGAAGTGATGTGATGTTTGGCAAAGCTTCAAACTCAAAGAGATTACCTGCTTTAATAACTGTCTTATTTACGGCATCAATTATTAGCTGACATAACATTATTTCATATTTCTTACCTTCACTTCTGAGTAATTCAAGATGACGAAGACTGATGTATATGCCAAATGCAGAGCTTAGATTTTTTTCAGGATACATTCTTCTCGATGCTTCTATCATAAGCGCACTTTTTCCACTACCGCGTGCCCCTTTTAATAACACTGGGCCGTGAGCAATCAAATTAGAAATAAAACGCTCCTCTTGTTTTGAGAAATAATGCAGTTGCTCAAACTCTTCAGGCGGACAATCTTCTGCTGCTAAGATCAGCGATGGATTTTCAGAAATAGCATTAACCATTAGAAAACTCCCATTTCTTGAATTTCTTTATAAGCTGCGATCGCTACTTGAATATCGAGTTTATTCAGTGCATGACTGACTACAGAAACAATTAACCCAAGGGTAGCGATATTACGAACTGTTTTCTCTATCAGTCGTTGAGTTGTTTCTCGATCCAAGGCTGAACTTAAAGGAATCACCAGTTCGTGATGTATTCCTTTTGAAAGTTCAGAGTAGAGACTTGAAAAATCATTTAAAGTTTCATTATAGAATCTTTCAAAATTTTTTCTTCTAAGATTGACTATCCATTCATCCCCGCTGACATCTCTGATTGCATCCAACAGCTTATCAAAGTTAGCAGACCATATTAGTGTCTTATAATAATCTCCAAGCAAAGCTCTAGTAGGGTTTTGCAGTGACTTATCAGCCCAAAGATCCGTAACCTTGTCCGCGAAAACATCACCTTGCCAACGTATAGAGGACTTATGAGGCTTATCCATTAGATAATTGGGCTGGTTTTGACATTCCCTAAGCAGGAGAACTCTAAAAGGATCGAGCCTCGCAATCAGTGCGGTACATCCCAATTCAAGTATACTTCTCCCTAAAAATGGGGCAAATAATGAAATTTGGTTAGGACTTAGGGATTCTAGTCTTATCAGCTCTTTTACAACATTATCAATTGACACGGATAAATGACTTAGAACCTCATCAATACCACCTCCATCAAGAACTACATTTCCACAAAGTAGTTTGGCTAACGCTGACTGATTACTTACTGGCTCATCGACACCTGATTCATTAGAACTCATTTTATTTCACTGTAACCCGATCGACCGCTCCCAAAATTTTCGCCTCGGCGCACCTTACGATCTGTAGAGTGCACCTCGGCGCACTCTACAAACTAAAAACTAAGCTGTTTCGTGCTGTTTGTGCCACGCGGGATGCCACAGCAATTCGGCAGTCGATCGCTTCTCGACCATTTCCTTCGTAATCATACAGTTAGCTACATCCTTGCGAGAAGGCAACTCGTACATCACATCGAGCATTAACTCCTCCAAAATGCTGCGGAGAGCTCTCGCGCCGGTTTTGCGCCGATAGGCCTCCTGGGCGATCGCCCGTAGCGCATCCGGCTCAAATTCCAACTCCACACTATCCATCTTCAACAGCTTCTGATACTGCTTCACCAGCGCATTTCGGGGCTCAGTCAAAATCTGCATCAAAGCCGCCTCATCCAGCGGCGAAATCACCGTCACCACTGGAATCCGCCCGACAAACTCAGGAATCAAACCAAACTTAACTAAATCGTCCGGCTGTACCTGTTGCAAAATATCAGCCGCCCGCTTATCCTTCGCCGGCAAAGTTGAGTTACTTTCGGTTTCTGTTGGCTGAATAAAGCCCAAGGATTTTTTACCCAAACGCTGTTCAACTATTTTTTCCAAACCGACAAAAGCACCGCCACAAATAAACAGAATCTTGCTAGTGTCAACTTGAATAAAATCTTGGTAAGGATGTTTGCGGCCACCTTGCGGGGGCACATTAACCACCGTTCCTTCCAACATTTTTAGCAGCGCTTGCTGCACTCCTTCTCCCGATACATCTCTGGTAATCGAAGTGTTTTCGCTTTTGCGAGCAATCTTGTCAATTTCGTCAATATAAATAATGCCGCGCTGTGCTGATTCGACATCAAAATCCGACATTTGCAACAGCCGCAGCAAGATATTTTCTACATCGTCGCCGACATATCCAGCTTCTGTTAGCGTTGTTGCGTCGGCTACTGCAAAGGGCACTTCGAGCATTTGCGCCAAACTCTGCGCTAACAAGGTTTTGCCGCAACCTGTGGGCCCGACTAGCAGGATGTTGGATTTTTGCAGTTCGACATCGCCGTCGGGGGAAGATTTGCCGCTGTCTTTGGCTTGGTCTACGCTTAAGCGCTTGTAATGGTTGTAAACTGCTACAGAAAGGACTTTTTTGGCTGAGTGCTGGCCGATGACGTGGTTGTCTAAATGCTGTTTAATGTCTGTGGGTTTGGGAATTTGGGCTAAGACAATTTTAGATTTGTTCGATCGACCCGGGCGTCGCGTTCCCTGTCCCTGAGACTCTCGCACCTCTGATTGAGGAATCTGTTGACCAATTGTTTTGCTAGAGTCAAAAAATTCCTCCTCTAAAATTTCATTGCACAATTCCACGCATTCATCGCAAATGTACACGCCGGGCCCAGCTATTAAC
>JBBSNU010000121.1:0-10136 GCA_038260455.1 Chroococcales cyanobacterium
GAGAGTCAGCGGGCCACCATGTCGCAGCCCAATTAAGCAAATGCGCCGACCAATAATGCCAAACTGCATATCCAACTATACCGCTCCAAAATACGCAAACAACTAACAGAAAAGTTGTCAGCGGCAGTAGCTTTATTGGCATCATTTCGGCCGTGACAATAGTTAGTAAAAAAAACGGAGTACCGGTCAGAATTGGAACGAACAGGATTTCCAATATTTTTAGCAAATAGCCATAGAAAATTCCTAGGAATTTGACCAGAATTTTCATCAGCTTGGCAAAGCGGAAGTGATACAAATAAGTAGATGCGATCGCGCTTCCTAGAATTAAAGCAACGATTTCGCCCGAAAAATTTCCCATCGGCACCATGAAAAGGGCGATCGCCGGAATTCCCATAACAATAGCAGCAGGCAGCGTAGCAAATGCGATGATGCCTTCCCTCCAGTGTAGCCAAGGCGATACTGTTACTGTCGGCGACTGACTGTGGCGGCGGATTTCCACCCACTCAGCAAATTTAGCTAAGCCCCAATGGTAGAAAGCAAATAACGGTATCTGACACAACCAAGCAAAGGCGATCGCACCTTCAAAATCAGAATGGCTGATGTTGCGCCAGTACGCTGTGTTAAATCTGTAGTAGTAGTAATAATACCTAGGCAGCAGCACCCAAACAATCAGCCAAAAGCCAATGCTTAAGGCAAACCCTTTTGCCCATGATGCAGGATAGGGGAGAAACTTGGGCCAGTTATTCATCATGGCGACAATTTAAACGGATTTCAATATTGTCCCACTACACTTGATATTCGGCAATTGATTTAGCGTTAAATTTTCCCACTAGGAAACATTAGTCCTCTTCCATTCAGTCAAAAACAATCTCAAAATTATCTGCGTTTATCTCTGTTTATCTGCCCTTATCTGCGGTTTTCGCATCAATACAATCGATATTAGATTTGTATTGCATACGTCATCGATTAATACATCAACCCCCGATCAAAGGCAGATTGACGCTGATAAACGCAGATAATTTTAGATAATTTGTGAGTGAAAAAGGTGTATTGCAAATTAAGTAATTAGGAGCTTGCAAGTACGCTTTGTCTAAAATCTTCGTGATATTAGTTGACCTCATGAAATACTTCGGTCATTTTTTGATTGACAAATAGCAATGTTTATAGTATGCAAGCGATAAAATGGTGCTAAATTAATTTAGTTCCGGCAACGACCGCACCGGAAACAAAAGGTTACAAAAAATTTGGGTGTAAAGCCCCGTCATAAGCTCGACGGCTTTTTATTCAGATTTTAGAGGATTAAGGAGCAGCGAATCAAGAGAATTAATATTTTTTTATACCAAGGAGCGATTTAATCGCTGTATACTGAGAATATGAAAACATTGAAGTTTAAGCTGTACCAACACAAACGGAATAGATTTATCAAACGGTAAATTAATGCCGCAGGAGTAATCTATAACTATTGTATTGCACTCCACAAGCGGTACTACCGAATGTGGGGCAAACACTTAAATTGCGCTAAACTTCAATCTCATATTGCCAAGCTACGGAAGCGGAAAGAATTTTGGCAATCAGTTGGCTCTCAAGCAGTGCAAGATATTTGTCAACGCATTGAGAAAGCCTACCAGTTATTCTTCAAGCATCACAAAAAAGGAGTTAGACCGCCAAACTTCAAGAAAGTTCGTAAGTACAAATCATTTACCCGCTTTGCAAGCAGGTTATAAATTTCTGGGTGGAAATCGCCTCAAAATTGGGAGTCGAGTTTATCAATATTGGAATTCCAGAGAAATTGAAGGAAGAGTCAAGACCTTAACCATCAAGCGCACGACCCTAGGTGAATTGTTTATGATCGTGGTTGTTGACAACATTGTTGAACTAGAAGTAAAGTCCGAGACGAGTAGAATCGCTGGATTTGATTTTGGTTTAAAAGTGTTTCTCACGGTTTCAGATGGAACCCAAATTGAATCACCTCAGTTTCTTAAACAGTCACTCACTGTGATCAAAAAAGCAAGTCGGCAACATTCTAAAAAGGTAAAAGGTTCAACTAATCGGGAAAGAGCTAGGAAGAATTTAGTCCGCAGACATGAAGACGTTGTAAATCGTCGTTCTGACTGGTTGTGGAAACTGGCTCACGATCTAACCGATAGATTTGATGTGCTTTGTTTCGAGACATTAAATCTCAAAGGAATGCAACGTCTTTGGGGACGTAAAATTTCTGATTTAGCTTTTGGGGAATTTTTGCAAATCCTCGAATGGGTTGCCAAAAAAAAAGATAAGCAGATCGTATTCATCGATCGGTGGTATCCATCTAGTGAGACTTGTTCAAACTGTGGTCATGTCCTGAAAGAGTTGGATTTGTCGATCAGAGAATGGCGCTGTCCATCCTGTCAATCAGTAAATGGACGCGATCAAAACGCAGCTAAAAATATTTGTGTGGTTGGGGCATCAACCGCCCGAGTTAGGCGATGTTAGACAGGCGAAAGCCTGCAATTGCTGTTTGATCTCAGAATCCCCGCGCGTTTAGGCCGGGGAGTATGTCAAAATCAAACATACATTCTATTTCGATAACAATACTGTTTATAGCTTGAACTCTCAGTGTCCTACAACAACACCTCAACTCAATTTCAATTTGATTCGATCGACAGCGCCCTCGCAGACATGAAGGCAGGTCGGATGGTGGTAGTAGTCGATGACGAAAATCGCGAAAACGAAGGCGACGTGATTTGTGCCGCCCAATTCGCCACTCCCGACAATATCAATTTTATGGCAGTGAACGCCAGGGGTTTGATTTGTTTGGCCTTGAGCGGCGAAAGGCTCGATCGGCTCGAACTGCCCCTGATGGTCAGCAAAAACACCGATAACAATCAAACAGCCTTCACCGTCAGCATCGATGCAGTCAGCGGTGTCAGTACCGGCATCTCCGCCGAAGACCGGGCCCGCACCATCCAAATTGCGATTCACCCGGACACCAAACCTCAAGACTTGCGCCGTCCCGGTCACATTTTCCCGCTGCGGGCGATCGACGGTGGCGTTCTCAAACGCGCCGGCCACACCGAGGCCTCCGTTGACCTCGCCAGACTCGCCGGCCTCTATCCCAGCGGCGTCATCTGCGAAATTCAAAACCCCGACGGTTCGATGGCGAGGTTGCCGGAATTAATCGAGTATGGCAAAACCCATAACCTCAAAATCATCAGCATTGCTGACTTAATTAGCTACCGCCTAAAGCACGATCGGTTTGTCCGCCGCGAAACAGTCGCCAAATTGCCCACAGAATTCGGCAATTTCATGATTTATGCCTACCGCGACACTCAAGACAATTCAGAACACGTTGCGATCGTCAAGGGCGACCCCGCAGAATTTAAGGACAAACCCGTGATGGTGCGAGTGCATTCGGAATGTCTGACCGGCGATGCTTTGGGTTCGCTGCGCTGCGACTGTCGGATGCAGCTACAAGCGGCGCTGAAAATGATCGAAAATGTCGGTTCTGGTGTCGTAGTTTACTTGCGCCAAGAAGGTAGGGGCATTGGATTGGTCAATAAACTAAAAGCTTATTCGCTGCAAGATTTGGGATACGATACCGTAGAAGCTAATGAGCGGTTGGGCTTTCCCGCCGATCTTCGCAACTACGGCATTGGAGCGCAAATGCTCAACGATTTGGGGGTGCAAAAAATTCGGTTGATTACCAACAACCCGCGCAAAATTGCTGGTTTGAAAGGTTTCGGCATTGAAGTAGCCGATCGCGTCCCCTTACTGATAGAAGCCACAGATTACAACTCGATTTATTTGGCAACAAAAGCCGAAAAACTCGGTCATATGCTGCTGCAAACTTATTTAGTCACAGTGGCGATTCAGTGGAACGAAGCGAAGGAAGAAGGAAGAAGGAAGAAGGAAGAAGGAAGAGGGAAGAGGGAAGAAGGAAAAGACGAAGATTCTGCCATCCAAAATCGGTACGAACACCTCGAAAAACTGCGGCATTTGGCGGCCCGCCAGGATTTGCTGCTGCAAGAAGAAGCGCGGCCGGTGGGCATAGCTTTGTTTGGAGAAGGCTCCCTGATCGTTCATCTCGGCTTCGATCAAGCCGGACTCGCAGCCCCGGACTGGTACAAAGAGCAAAACCATCCTTATGTCAAGGCGATCGCCCAAATTCTCGAATCCATCAGCAAAGATCCCGATTTGCAAACATTAGAATTCCTGGTTTCCTCCGGTGGAGACCCGCTCAAAACCCTGCAAGTCGGGCTCGATCGCGAGACATTCCCCCTCGCACAAGTCGCGTCCGCCTGCGCGAGTCTTCAACCCCAAACAATTTATAGTTTTTCCGCTATTCCCGATTGAGGCCTGGGAGTGTCAAGCTAGGTTCAGCATTTAAAGAGAGCGAATTTGAGATGGACATGAACGTTGGTGACTTTCTGCACCGGCTCGACCTCCGGGGACAAGCGCTTAAAGGCACCAACCTTAGCGGTGCGGAGCTCCGGGGAGCCAACCTCAGAGGCACCGACCTCCGAGAAACCAACCTCAAAGGCGCTAATCTCAGGTATGCAGACCTGATCGAAGCAGATATGACCGGCGCAAATCTCAGTGGGGCGGATTTAACTGAGTCACTGCTCAATGTAGCCAACCTCACCAAAGCCGATTTGACCGGTGCTTTCCTCCGAGAAGCTACTCTGGTAGGAGCCGAATTCCATCAAGCCAACCTCAAAGGCGCAAGTTTGATCAAGGCCAATTTAGTTGGAGCAAATCTCCTCCAAGCCAACTTAACCAGAGCCAACATCAGCGGAGCCGATTTGCGCGGTGCTCAGATGACCGGCGCGATTTTAGACAAAGCCGTCTACAACAACCGGACAATTTTTCCTGACGATATTGATCCAGCCGCAATGGGAGCAATTTTGCTAGCTCCCAATGCGTCGCTGCCGGGATTAAATCTGGTTATGGTAGATTTGACTGAAGCGGATTTAAAGGGAGCCGATTTGCGGCGGTCAAACTTATACAAAGCTATTTTATTTGGAGCAAAGCTCGATCGGGCAAACTTAGCAGGAGCCAACCTCAGCGGAGCGGACTTGAGGGAAGCCAGTTTGAACGCCACGATTTTAGAAAAATCTGTTTATAGCAACAAGACTTTGTTTTCAGAAGGTATCGACCCCAGTCTGGGCGGAGCTTATTTAATTGCTCCCAATGTATCGCTGCAAGGGGTAAACTTAACCGGAGCCGACTTAAACGGGTCAGATTTAAGTGGAGCTAATTTGAGCGGTTCTAACTTAAGTTCGGTCAATCTCAAAAATGTAGACCTCAGCAGAGCTAGCTTAAAAAAAGCTTACCTCAAAGGTGCAAACTTGGAGCAAACAGATTTGAGAGGAGCCGATTTAAGCGGCGCAATTTTACACCAAGTAAACTTGAGTTCTGCTGACCTCCGGGGTGTAGACTTAACAAGGGCTGACCTCAGCGGCGCTAATTTAAGGGATGCCGATTTGAGGGGGACAGATTTCACGGGAGCTACTTTGCTGTTCGCTAACTTGAGCGGGGCAGACTTGAGAGGTGTAGACTTGACAAAAGCTGACCTCAGCGGCGCTAAGTTAACCGAAGCTGACCTCCGAAAAGCAGATTTGATGAGAGTAAATTTGGAGGGAGCAGATTTAACTGAGGCAGACTTGAGCGATGCTAATTTATTCCGAGTTAATCTCAGAGGTGCTAACCTGAAAGGTACTAACCTCAAAGGCGCAAGTTTTAAAGGGGTATTTTTGACCGATGCTTATTTGAGCGAAACCGATTTGGCCGATATAGATATGAGTCCGAGTTTTTTTGAATTGCCACTAGAATCGGAATGGTAATTGGCAGTTGACAGTTGACAGTTGACAGTTGACAGTTGGCAGTTGACAGTTGCTAGTTGGCAGTTGGCAGTTGATTAGTTGCTAGTTGGCAGTTGCTAGTTGCTAATAATTACCGAATAACTAATAAACGAATAACTAATAAACGAATAACTAATAAACGAATAACTAATAAACGAATAACAACTGACAACTGACAACTAATCAACTGACAACTAATCAACTGACAAATGACTAATGACAAACCGTTAGGCTCTGTTATTCAAGGTTCTCTGAGCAAGGGATTAGAAGTGCGACTGCACGCCGACGTTTCGGTGGAAGATATGAGGGTGGGGAAATTTCTAGTAGTGCGGGGGGTGCGATCGCACTTTTTCTGTATGCTCACCGACGTGTCTCTCGGAACTTCCAGCGCTCGCATTTTATCGAATCCTCCCAATCCCAACGACGATTTTCTTCTAGCAGTGCTAGCCGGTAGCAGCACCTACGGTACGATCGAGCTTTCGCCCATGTTGATGCTGACTGCGGAAAAAGAAAAATCTCAAGCAATCTTCGATCCCAGAGGGAACGGAGTCCCTGAGAAAAAGCTGGCATTAGGCAATTTGGGTTCTTTTGAGGCACAAAGTGGCGCCGATATGGAACTGCTGCCGGTCAAAACTATTCCCAGCCACTTTTCCCAAGTGTTTGATGCCAAAGAAACCGATTTTAGGGCGGTTTTTGGCTGGGAAGATGACCCGTACCGTTGCAATTTTGCGATCGGCAAACCGATTGACATGGACGTGGCTGTGTGCTTGGATTTAGACAGATTTGTGGAACGCAGCAACGGAATTTTTGGCAAGTCGGGAACCGGAAAATCTTTTCTGACGCGCTTGCTTTTATCGGGAATTATTCGCAAGCAAGCTGCTGTCAATCTAATTTTTGATATGCACTCGGAGTACGGGTGGGAAGCGGTTTCGGAAGGAAAACAATTTAGCACTGTTAAAGGTTTACGACAGTTGTTTCCAGACAAAATTCAGATTTATACTCTCGATCCAGAATCGACAAAACGCCGGGGAGTCCGCGATGCTCAAGAGTTGTTTTTGAGTTTCGAGGAAATTGAAGTGGAAGATATCTCGCTGGTGCAGCGGGAGTTGAATTTGTCGGAAGCTAGTATCGAAAATGCGATTATTTTACGCAATGAGTTGGGCAAGGGTTGGATTAACAAGTTGCTGGAAATGACCAATGAAGATATTCAAATGTTTTGTGAAGAAAAGCGGGGAAATAAATCTTCGATTATGGCTTTGCAGCGCAAATTAGAGCGTTTAAATGATTTGAAATATATTCGCAAACGCTGTCCGAAAAATTATGTAACTGAAGTTTTGCAGTGTTTGGATAGTGGTAAAAATGTAGTAATTGAGTTCGGTTCGCACTCGGATTTGCTGTCGTATATGTTAGCGGCAAATGTGATTACTCGCCGCATTCACGCATCTTACGTGCGGAAAGCTGAGAAGTTTTTGATGAGCAAAAATCCGTGCGACAAGCCGCAGCCATTGGTGATTACCATTGAGGAAGCTCACCGCTTTCTCGATCCGGCGATCGTGCGATCGACTATTTTCGGTACGATCGCCCGAGAAATGCGAAAATACTTCGTAACCCTGCTAATTGTAGATCAGCGCCCCTCCGGTATCGACGGCGAGGTGATGTCGCAAGTCGGCACGCGGATCACAGCTTTGCTAAACGACGATAAAGACATTGATGCTATCTTTACCGGCGTTTCAGGAGGCCAAAGTTTGCGATCGGTTTTGGCAAAACTCGACTCGAAACAGCAAGCATTAGTTTTGGGGCACGCCGTACCGATGCCGGTAGTCGTGCAGACTCGTCCCTACGACGAGCAATTCTACAGAGAAATCGGGGATATTGACTGGCAAGAAATGCCGGACGAACAAGTGTTTGCTGAGGCGGAATCTGCTAAAATGGATCTGGGATTTTAGATTGACCAATTCTATTTTGAAGTCATCAGTCATTGGTCATCAGTCATTAATCATCGGGAAGAAGGAAGAGGAAAGAAGCAATAAAAGTATTTGTAGGGTGCGTCGCTCTCTTTCAATCCCTCAATTTAATCGACAATCTTATAGCGACGCACCTTACACATCGGGTAGAATAAACAACCCTCCGTAACACTTGGCCCAACAATTGTTATGTTGCACGAATTTTGAAGAATGGTATTAGATTGGGGGATTGGGGGATTGGGGCATTGGGGGATTGGGGCATTGGGGGATTGGGGGATTGAGGGAGCGATCGGGCAATACCTCATCTTTATGAGAACTCCTATATATGCTTACTCACTCGCAGCAGAATTTGCGTAGCATATTTCACCAAGAATGTCAATAAATATTTTAAACGGTAAGTTGCAGCGAATACGGCGATCGAGTTCGGTTATCTCGCATCGCAGCATCTAGGCAGGGAGAAAAATTCAAGCGATGATAGAACAGAGAGCAAAAAAAGCCCTCGAATTGCATGAGTCTGTTTGTATGAGTAGGTTTGCATGAGTATTGTGAAGTTGAGTTGCAGTTAAAACTAGCAAGGAATTGAAAACCTTAAGGAAAAATCTAGAATCTTGACCTTAAGACAGAGGTTTTTAGCCTTTACGACCCTCAAAATTGGGAATAATATTGAGTAAAGTAAACTTAAATTCACTTCGCCGGAACAAGCTGTTAAAGCTAGCACTTTACGGAAAATCGACGGGGATTAGTAGAAAATCAAGCACAAAATTAATCCCAAACAACAAGCTTCTACCGATCGTCACCGATAAACATGAGGGGGTAATATCTCCTCTGTCGCAGTCTCGATCCCACTTACAAGAGTGGGACAGGGTATCACCAACTTTTTATCTGTTGTTACAAGGAGTGCAAAACTCACCCATGTCCACTACAACCCCTAAAACCAAAACAGTGAAAGCCGATCGCACAAGCAGTCGGCCATACTCCTCAACGGATACGGTTCGTACCTATCTGCACGAGATCGGTCGAGTACCCCTGCTAACCCGAGAAGAAGAGATTATTTTGGGCAAGCAGGTACAGCAAATGATGAAATTAATCGAAGCCAAAAAAGCACTGGCTAAAGAATGGCAGCGGGATCTGACGAATCAAGAGTGGGCTGCCGAAATGGAGTTGGCGGAAGCTGAACTGAACCGGATCTTGCAGTTGGGGCGGCGCGCCAAGCAAAAGATGATTGAAGCGAATTTGCGCTTAGTAGTGGCGATCGCCAAAAAATACCAGAAACGCAACATGGAATTCTTGGATTTAATTCAAGAAGGCACCCTCGGTTTAGAACGAGGAGTAGAAAAATTTGACCCGATGCGGGGATACAAATTTTCTACCTATGCCTACTGGTGGATTCGGCAAGCAATCACCCGCGCGATCGCCCAACACGCCCGCACCATTCGATTACCAATTCACATCACCGAAAAACTCAACAAAATCAAAAAAGTGCAGCGGGAACTCACCCAGCAGTTTGGCCGTTCTCCTTCCCCTGCAGAAATTGCCACCGCCCTAGAACTGCACCCTTCCCAAATTCGGGAATACCTGCTGATGGCAAGACATCCAGTCTCTTTGGACTTGCGGGTGGGAGACAACCAAGATACGGAACTGCAAGAACTCTTAGAAGACGAAACTGCATCTCCAGACAACTACATTACCTCGGAATTGCTGCGACAAGACCTGAATACTTTGATATCAGAACTTACCCCGCAGCAGCGAGATGTGATCGTTCTGCGCTTCGGTTTGGAAGACGGCACCGAAATGTCGCTGGCTAAAGTCGGAGAACGGCTCAATCTCAGCCGGGAACGGGTGCGGCAGCTAGAACATCAAGCCCTCGCCCACCTGCGGCGACGCCAATCTCAAGTCAGAGAATACTTGGCTAGTTAGTGACTCAAAGAGTTGAGAATTTCCCCAAAATCTCAACTCTTTTTTTCGTATTGGTGCTGCTGGTAATGATGTTTTTATTTGAGAGTCGATCGCCCGCTTTGGCGATCGCCAAATTTATCACAACTAATACCATTTTTCTAAAGATTTGCTATGGATGAAGTCATAGCCCCCCCTTACTAAGGGGGGGTTGGGGGGGGTGATATGTAGCGCTACTTTATGAAATTGGTATAATTTTATAGTCCCGGACGTGGTGGCGATCGTCACCTTGGTTATATCAACTAAAATTTGGTTCTTCCTTACTTGGTATGCTAAACTAACAATTAAAATGCCCAGGACAGCAAACATCTATTCTTGTAGTTTTCAAAATTTCTAAATCCATACGCAGAACGTTTTATTAACTTGAGCTTGTTGTTAA
>JBBSNU010000122.1:0-10104 GCA_038260455.1 Chroococcales cyanobacterium
AAAACCACGACAGCGGAATTGTAAACGGAACTAGCCCTGCAATTTTGTAGCCCAAACCGCTCAAGTAGTGGTAGTTTCCGAAGGGAAAACCCGTACTCGTTCCCAACAACTCGCTACTTAAGGACAAAAACACAGAAGGCACCAAAAATGCCAGAGTTGCACCCAACCCCAACGTCCGATAGGCATACAGAGCAACGGCTGCAGCACCAAAAATGATATAAACTACTCCACCCCCAGCCATCCCCCATTGGAACAGAGTTTGTCCGGCGGGCGGTAAACTCATCACTAATTCAGGATTGGGTACAATCAGCAGCAGCCCTGCCAATCCAAAAGCCATTGACAAGACGTGGGCTATCAAGCAAAAGCGCTCAGCTATCAAAAGTTGCTTCATGGGACTCCTCGAAAAAATATTAGATGCAGAAAGCATTCCCTAACAGTTTACAAATCTTTAACATCTTTAACAAAAAACCAAGACGAACTGGGAAAATCAGAATTTTCTGAATAGAGTGCGATCGTCCCAATCGCGAACCCGATTATACAGAATCCCCAGCCAAATTAAACATCAGCAACTCGGAACCCAGCCCAGTCAACCGCAGAGCGATCGCCAGCGAAGTCAATGGCAGCTAGGAGTTCGCTTTCTTCGACGATCCAGAATTTTGCCGAATCCTGCAGTGCGAGCGTCCCGCCCGCGGCCTGTAAAATCATGTCCGGTCGATCGACAGCAATAAATAAGGTTCGTAGTGCCAACTTCAGTCCGCCCAAGGTTCGTAGTGCAGACTTCAGTCCGCCCTCATGCCCAAGACTTGCATTCGGCACAGATCAGTTTTTATTATGGTAATCGACCATAACATTTGAATTTCTGGCTTTCCCGAATGGATTATTGGTGAATCCGCCCCTACAAATTTTTGAAATTAGTGCCAGATGTTGGTCAAGATTTAAAACCCTTAGAGCTTTTCTTTTTGTCCTGCGGTTTGGACTTTGACTTGTTAACTTCGCCTAAAGCTTCCTGAAATAAGTTGTTCAGGTGCAGGGGAACGCTGGCAATTTCCGGGAGCTCTGGTTCTAAAGGTTTTTTAAACTCTTGCAGTAAAGAATCTAAATCAGTCTCGATCGCAAAATCAGCCCGCTGCAACACAGTTTGCAAAATTTGTTCTAATTTCGCTGGATTAACCTTCGCTAACCGCTGCCAAATCCAGGCATTAATTGCAGCATCTTCAAGATAGCTGCGAACCAACTTTTCGTAACCAGGAATAGTTAAAAAGTCCTCTGCTGCCAGCATTTCGGTAAATTGAGCGTAGTTAGACAAAAAAGTTTGCCCCCAGCGAGGATGAGAAAGTGCTGTCACCTTTTCGGCTTTTTTGAAGCGATCGGGCAATTCGACTTTCGGCGTTACCATTTTTGAACTAGCATTGCTGTCGAGCATTACCTCAACGGCTTTAGCATCCGCGCCTGCTGCTGCGATGGCTGCGGCTTTGACTTCTTCTCGATCGACTCCAGCATCTTCAACAATATCCGCCAGAGATTTAGTTTCATCAACGCCGATCTCAGCTAGGTGTTTTTTAGTGATTACTTCCTGAAATTCAGCCAACTTTTTATTCAGGTGATATCCCGATAGCGTCACTTCGTCGCTGCCAAAAAATTCGGTAAAATCTTCGTCGTACTTTTCTACCGACTTCCAAGCTTGTTCTAACAGTTCCGGCGCGTCGCTGTACAGGTTATTTTTGTAATTTTGCTTGAAATTGCCGATCGCCACGGCCAACTTCGGCTTACCCAATTTCCCCATCGGAATCGCAGGGCCCGAGAGTATCCACCAGTCATCGGTGAGGGGCGCAATCCGAGCCCGCAAGATTTCTCCTAACTTTAAGCGAGACAGTTGTTCGAGGAAATTAGCGCTGTTGGGCTTGACAGCGTAGTGCTTGGCCGTCAGCCAGTTCATCAGTTCCAAGCTATCGGGGGAAATTTGAGTAATCTCAAACAACGCAGGGAAGCTTCTGTGTCCCCAACTTTCTAGCAAACCGAGTTCGATCTTGGTTAAATCCGGCTGACTTTCGACAAAAAGGTCGATCGGCGTTTTATCTCCGACTTTACCTTCAACTGTAAAACTGTCAATCACTTGATTTTGCTGAGCAATATCATAGCGCTCGCCAGTCGATCGAGCTGCTGCAAAAGCTTCCAAAGCTACCGCTAAATCTCCTTCAGCATCCATCACAAAGTCAATTAAATTTTGCTTGAGCGTCCAAGCTTTTTCCAACATTTCATGCACAAGTAATACCGATTTTGAATGAGAGGATTTAGATTAACAATTATGGGACTCGATGCAGCCGACGATTTCCCGATTCGGGAGCATCTCAGTTTGGCAAAAAGCATTTTTTGATTATAGTGCGAGCACCTCAAGAGCTCGCGTATTGTACTCGCTCTTCGGGGACGCTCGCACTATAAATGCAAAACTGAGATGCTCCCCCCGATTCGGCTGCGTTCGATCGCCCGGATTGCGAAAAATCGCAGAAATAGGCGATCGATGCCTGAGTCCTGAATTAGTTTAATTTTAAGGCTAATTGTCAACAAAAAATGCCAATCTCAAACTTTTTTGTTAATAAGTTTTTTGGCGATTCAAGCCGCCAAACCAGCCTTGGCAAAATCTTGCTTCCTGAAAAAAACGATTTCCACTCAGTTAAAAATACCCCTCTCAGATGTAGAGAGGGGTAAAAAATCCCCAAGATAAGACGGCGGTTTCAACCGCCTCTAGACAAACGAAGTCCGCCTCCGCCGTGTAAAGAAAATAACGCGGTTTCAACCGCCTGGTCTTCTGACGGTGTTAGCGGCGGTCTTTGTCAATGTCGCGCGGAGCAGCGCGTTCCACCCGATCCCAAGCGTCGCGGGTGGCGGGCTTGGCTTTTTCCCACTGTAGGTTCGACTTACCGCGATTTGTTTCGTAGTCGCGCTGCAAATCGTTTTCGATGTCGTTGAAGCTTTTACCCGTACCGCCATAGCGGCTGTAACCCTCGTAGCCCGTGCGGTATGCAGGTTGATAATCTTCGTAAGTCGTGCTCGTGTCAGCGTAAGGACGGGAGCTATGGTTGCTTTGCCAGTAATTATCTTCTACTGTGGGGTCGATCGACTCTGCGACACCTTTACCCGCCAAACCGCCACCAAACGCGCCCACAACAGCGCCTACAACAGCACCCACAGGCCCGCCTACCGCTCCGCCGATCGCAGCACCCGCAGCACCCGCACTCGCAGCACCGATACCCGTTCCCACTGGATGAGCTCCTGTTTCCCCAGAAATCGGGTCTAGGTTAGCATCTGCTCCCTTCACTGTTTCTTTATCGTTGCTCATGATATTTTTTTCCTTTTATTTAACTGAATCTCTGATTAAATCTACCTTTTAAACTTCTATTTATTCATCTTCCTTTGGGATGAATCTGCTAGCTTAAAAAGCCCGATCGGCGTAACTAAAAAACTGGTTTGGACGGAATAACTAAGTGGTTTAACAAGTTGCTAAAACGACGTAAGGTGCGCGACAGCACACCCTACATAGTTAGGTTCAAGCGAGTTCAGAACGATGCTCTATTGTGTTCTCACCAAAGCTCCGTATTTACCAGCAACTTGAGTTAGATAGAAAATTGTTAATTTATTCTTGACCCGTGACCTTTTCGATCAGCTCTTCAGCTTTTTGAACAATGCTTTCTTGCGGGTGCTCATCGTTGTATTCCTTTAGACTTTCATCGTAAACCTTCTCGACCTGTGCAGGATTTTGAGCTGTGTTGACGAGATCTTCGTAAGCTGCTTGGGGATTGAGATCCTCGAATTTTTCTGCGGGGTCAGTAATTTTACCTGACTGCTGCGCCTGACTGCTGTATTGACCTGCTGCGTAAGCCGCCTGATTGGGGGCTACCGCGATACCTGCTAAACCAATGAAAGCCAGCGTACAGATCAGCAAAATGCTTTGACTCAATGTTTGCCCGAGAGCTTTTAAAACCCGCTTCATATCAACGTCTCCTGGTATTTTTCGCAAAAACTATGGTGTTTGTTGTCCCGATCGGGCGATCGCTCGTCCAGAACCTTGGTTAAAGCGCAATTTTTGTTGCAGCTACCCTGTGTCGATCGATCCAAAAGGGCTATTTCTGGTGATGTCCAATATATTAAGCTCCTGCTTGCTACAATTACTTCTACCAAAAGATAGATTAGTTAAACAAGCAAAACTCATCTAGTGTGAGGGCCCGCAATTCGGCAAAACACTCTATCTAACGGTTCTCCTACAATTATTGCAAACCCTTACTCTTCTCTCCTCTTCCTTCGCGTTTTTCGCGTCTTCGCGGTTCGTCAAAAAAAGCCAGTTCACCATACATCTAAACTTTCTATACAAACCCGAGATAACTACACGCACACCTGCTCTATATTGAGGTTGCGACTCTGCATAGCTCCTTCAAATAGCTCGGTAGAAATAGCTTGCTCTACCGACCAAACACCAGGTTTTGCCAGTTTGCCTTCTAACATCAATTGAGCGATGCTGCCAGTACCGATGCCCGTAGCTATAGCAGCATTTGGGTGTAGCGCTGTCGATCGAACTTTAGCGGGTTTACCGTTTTTGATGCCGGTCACTTGCGATCGCACAGCCACGCCCACACCGCTAAAATTATTGCTAACAGCAGTCATCCCGTAGCTGACATAGGACAAAAACTCAATCACAGAAGGATTTTTCAGCCAGCTATCGGGCCAGTATTTGGCAACAAACCAAGTCAGGTGATTGTAAAGGTCTGGAGACGTGCCGAATTTAGTAACAACTGTTTTTACTGGGAAAGTTTCGGGCAAAGTAATTGCTTCCGGCATATCGAACCAGTAAACCCCTGTTTGGCCGTAGGGTTCGGGAAATTCTATCGTTTCGCGATCGGTGTATGGCTTAATTTCCTGCATTTTGCCATCAATCAAAACCTCAAAAGGAGTTTGCAAACCTAAGAAAGTAGTCCGCATCACCGTGACACCAGCACCGCCTGAACCGCCGACAACGTAACTCAAATGGATGTGTTCTGCTGCATCTAATTGCTCGACATCCCGGCGTACCATGCTGTTAGAAATTCCAGGGAAAATTCCCGTATTGATGATCGCAGTAATTCCAGCATTTTTAGCTGTTTCGCGCAATTCTAAAGCTCTGCGAGTAAAACTGCGGCTGTCGCTGACATCAGCATAATTAACACCAGCTTCGATGCAAGTTTTCAATACGCTAGCATCTCGGTAGTGAAATGGCCCGGCACAGTGAACTACGAGGTTAGAGGATGAAACAGCTTGGTGCAAAGCTGCGCTATCTGCTAAATCTAAAGCTAAATAGCGCGATCGATCCGGCGGCAACTCTGGTGGAAGAGAGCCATTAGGGTCGCGTCCGGTAATAGTAATTTCTGCGTCGGTGTGGGTAACAAGGTCTTGAGCAACGCTGTTGCCAATTCGTCCCCGGCCGCCGACAATTAAAACTCGGTTTGTCATCGCTCAAAAAAGGGTAACGCTAATATTATTTTCTCTATTTTCAGGCATAAATTCCATCTGCACAAAGGATGAATTTGTAAGAAATTAGGAGAATGTGGCGATCGACCTCAGCGATTATTCCCTGCCGCCAGTCGAACAAATCCTGAGATTTCTGATGTTGATGGTTCAACAAGGTTAGCGCAGTGAGTTTTCAAAGAGTAGGAACTTGCCCGTTATGTTACAATGGAAATTAGTCTATCATACTAGGTTAGAGGATTTATTGAGGGGCGATCGGCATTTTCCTTAATATTATTTTCAAGATTTAAAAATATGGCACAAAAGAAACATGACTTCTGAAGGCAACGTCGCCGACACAGGTATTTTAAAAGAAGCTCAGCAACTTATGCAAGATGGGTCAGCAGCATCAATAGGTGAAGCGCTGAAAATACTTATGAAAAATGCTGAGTGTAATGATGACACTGTAAAGATTCAGAAAATAAAAGCAACTCAAAAAGCTAAGAGAAAGCGTCGCAGTCGTCACAGATAAAAAGATTAAATTACAGCAGGTAATAATTATGAATAAGCAAAGTATTGAACTGCTTTTGGATGATTGCGATTCAGACCAACCGAATCGGCAAACCGGGGCAATTCTGGATCTGGTTGATGCAGAAGTTTATGAGGCTGCACCGAAAATAGTGAGGTTGCTGAAGTCACCAGATGCAGTTATTCGATTCACCGCAGCAGAAGCATTGGGTTATCTGGGTTCAGAGGAAGTAGAGACAGTTGGCCCTGCATTAATGAACTTGCTGGACGATCCAGAAGACATTGTGAGATCTGAAGTAGTTGAGGCGCTGGGTGAACTTGATTATATTCCTGCGATCGCACCAATAGAATATATCTTAAGAAATGACCCTTCGGCACTGGTTCGCGCATCAGCAGCAGAAACTCTGGGGTATTTAGGAGAAGCTAAATCAATCAAAATTCTCGATATTTCACTGCTCGATCGTAATGAGGATGAAGCTGTTAGATGTTATGCTGCTAATGCGATCGGGCTGTTAGGTACGCCGCAGCTATTGTCCCAACTGGAAAAATATCTAAACTCGGAACTTCCTTTATCAGTTAAAGCGGAATTACTGGGTGCAAGGTACTGGTTGGGTGCGAAAGAAGATATCGCGAAGTTAGTGGAGTTGTTGGAGAAGGCTGATGAAGATTTTGCTCAGCACATTTTGACTATTTTAACAGATTTGAAGGAACGGGAGCCAGCGCCAAACATTGCAAAAAATGCTCCTGATTTAGGTAAAGTATTGAGTGCGATCGCCCTTCGTTTTCCCTTGATGCGTCATCAAGCAGAATCAATACTAGAAGACTGAATAAATTAACGCAAAGAAACGCAGATATAATTGATCTGTGTTTCTTTGCGTTCATCTGCGGTTAAAAATCTTACTTTTAATTACCCCGAAACACCGACTTAGCCGTCGATTTCAGAGAATTAGCCGCATCTGCTAATGTTTGCGCGATCGGCTGCTGCGAGTGCATGAAAACGCGAGCCGTATTGCGTCCGGGCATCCCCGAAATCGAGCCGCCTGGGTGCGTACCCGCACCAGTGAGGAACAAACCGTCGATCGGCGTTTTGTAATTGGCCAACTCCGGCAAAGGACGGAAAAATATCATCTGATCCAGCGTCATGTCAACGTGGTAATAATTCCCCTTCAACGCCCCCAAACGCTCTCCCAATTCGGCCGGACTTTCCACGCGGCGGCCGATAATTGAATTCTTGATATTCGGCGCGTATTCTGCTAATTTGTCAATGCAGCGATCGGCAACTTTGTTTTTCAATTCATCCGTCCAACCCGTACCGTGCTGGCCGGTTCCTTCAGCATTTTCGATCTGGTAAGGAGCAAAAAACTCAATCCAAGCCGTATGGTGTCCGGGGGGAGCCATCGACGGGTCTAGTACCGTCGGAAACACGACATACATCGACGGATCGGAATCCGGGATTTTGCCGATCGCAGGTTCGTTGTGGGCAATTTCAACGTGTTTCACCGAGTCAGCAATCAACACAGAACCGATCAAAAATTCGTCTCGATGATTCCAGCGATCGAATCTAGGCGCTTCACTGAGAGCTAAGTCTATTTTCAGAATAGTCTCGTTGTTATTAACAATTTTGCGCTCCAATCTTTCGCGCAAATTCGGATCGGCACTGTCAACATCGCTGGAGTCCATTAAGTGCAGAAACAAACGCTTCGCATCAATATTAGAAATCACGCCTTTGGTAGCTCGATATTCTGTGCCGCCTGCAACTCGAACACCGACAGCGCGGCCGTTATCAACTAATATTTTCTCGACGTGCTGGTCGGTAAGTATAACACCCGCATAGGTTTTCACTAAATTGACCAGTGCTTGCACTAATGCACCCGTTCCCCCGCGCGGCCTCGCCATGCCGGGATTGTGGCGCATTGCTAGCATAATTGCGCCTACAGCAAGGGTTTTTTGTGAAGGAGGCGCGCCGAGTTCTGATGCGAATCTGGCGAGGGGTGCTTTGATAAATTCCTCATCAAACCACTCGTTGAGAATGTCCTCAGCGCTGGTGAGCATGGTGCGAATAAAGTCCAGCGTTTTGTCTGGGGAACCGATGACTGAAAATAAGTCTTTGAGTTTGGCAATATCGTAGTTGCCGGCAATATCTATGATGGATTTTGGCGGCGCGTTGAACATCGGAATCATTGCACCTAAAGCGCGCTGCCAAAAGTCTGTATATTCGGCATATTTTTTAGCGTCGCGCTCGTTGTAGCGGGCAATTTCTGCACAAGTTTTTTCTACGGAACTGTGCGCTAAGAAATATTTGCCGTCTGGATGCGGACAAAAGGCAACTGGGTCGCAGTAAAGATATTCTAAGCCGTATTTTTCCAGTTCTAATTCTTCTACGACGGGCCCTAAATGGATAAATTCGTGGTCGATCGCGCACAAATTGAATTTAAAATCGGGTAATTCGGGAATCGCTGCTTCGGTAGTCGCCGCGCCGCCGGGAACCGAACGTTTTTCTAACAACAGCACGGTATATCCCGCTTTGAGGAGATAAGACGCACAGACCAGCCCGTTGTGACCGGCTCCTATGATAATCACGTCATACGTTTGCATAGATGAAGCTCTGGGGATAGGATATTTTGTTTGATTTTACAAATGTTCACAAGTTGGCAGTCTCTATCAATAGAAATAGATTCATCTTCAGAGATTAGTTTGAGTATCTTACAAAAGATGGAGGTTCGATCGAGTGCTGTCGTGCGCTCGCCTTTCTTTTTTCTGGAATTGACCTGTCAACTGTTTGCTTTCAACTGTCAATTGATCGATCGCTCTTGCCAACTTGCCCCTGCATCATACCACAGATTTTTTGATGGGAGCATCTCAGTTTTGCATTATAGTGCGAGCTTAAGAGCTCGCGAGTTATACAATACGCGAGCTCTTAAGCTCGCACTATGATAAAAAAAATGCTTTTTGCAAAACTGAGATGCTCCCTTTTTTGATTTACCTGCGTCACCTCAAAAATTAATTATCAGCACGAGTTCCCAAATAAACTCTTGTTTTGTAAACTAATGAAACAAAGCCTCGATCGCCGCAGTGAGCTTGATAAAGCTCGGTTAAATCCGAGATAATTTTCTGCAAGTGAGGCCCGGAGTTGGGAATGTACGACGCGCTTTTAGCCCGCCCGATCAAACCTGCTAAATCTACATTTTGTCTGTGAGCAAATTCGATCGCGCGCACATCACTAAAATCTGAACTCGCAAGCACTGGCTCGATCGCGCGAGCTCGCTTTTCTGCAGGATGGCTGTTGGAAGCGCTCTTAACAATTTGAGTATAACCTAGTGTCAGCGCATCCGCGCGATCGCGCAAATTCCAAACTACAGCCAACCTTCCCGACGGCTTGAGAATTCGCCGAAATTCTGGTAAACTTAAAACAGGATTAAACCAGTGAAAAGACTGGAAACACGAGACTAAATCGAGGGATGAGTCGGGCAAATTAGTAGCTTCAGAAGTTCCTTCTCTAAACTCTACCCGCTCGTGAGGTGCAGCCGCTTGTCTCATTTCGGCATTAGGCTCGATCGCTAATACTCGAACGCCTCTTTCTGCTAAATGACGCGAAGAAATCCCCGTACCTGCACCGATATCGGCTGCTGTTAATTGCGAAGGTTCCCCAAGTCCATCTAAAATCGCCTCAATCGCAGCGGCTGGATAAGTCGGGCGGTATTTGACATAATCGGCGGCGCGATCGGAAAATCGACCTAGCGGATTCATCTCGTATAGCGCAGGTTTAGAATCATTTGAATTCATGTTAATAATTTGACACTTTGCTATTGAGAACATTCAGCATTCAGCAGTCAGTAATTAATAGACCTTTAACTAATGATATCAAATCCGGTAGTATCGGAATTATATAGTGCGAGCGTCCCCGCTCGCGAAGTCGGAATTATATAGTGCGAGCGTCCCCGCTCGCGAAGTCGGAATTATATAGTGCGAGCATCCCCGCTCGCGAAGTCGATATTATATAGTGCGAGCATCCCCGCTCGCGAAGTCGGAATTATATAGTGCGAGCGTCCCCGCTCGCGAAGTCGATATTATATAGTGCGAGCGTCCCCGCTCGCGAAGTCGATC
>JBBSNU010000123.1:0-10063 GCA_038260455.1 Chroococcales cyanobacterium
TGGGAAGACGCTTTATTTGATTGATGAACCGACGACTGGTTTGTCGTTTTATGATGTTCACCATTTGTTAAATGTGCTGCAAAGGTTGGTGGATAAGGGTAATTCAATTTTGGTAATCGAACACAATTTAGATGTGATTCGATGCTGCGATTGGGCGATCGATTTGGGCCCGGAAGGAGGAGATAAGGGTGGCGAAATTATTGTGGCGGGCACACCGGAGGAGGTGGCGGCAAATCCGAGGTCTTATACTGGGAAGTATTTGCAAGCGGTTTTGCAGCAGCATCCTTTAGGAAGTGCTGTAGCTGTTAGCTAACAGGTTCGTAGTGAGGACTTTAGTCCTCTACGGAGTAGTATAGCAATTAGATCGTAAATCGTAGGGTGTGTCGCCATTTTTAATCTCTGGTATTCAATCGCAAATCTCCTGGCGACGCACCTTATACCAATTTCATAAAGTAGCGCTAGATCTTACCCCCCCAACCCCCCCGCGAGTTCGGGGTGGCTCAGAATTCATCTATAGCATATCTTTATAAAAATAGTATTACACATGAGTGGAGAAATCAAGCCCCAAAATTATTATGTAGGACGATTTTTGCTCTCATGGTATTAAGTTAGCCTAATTCAAATACTGAATTTTTTCCAC
This sequence comes from Chroococcales cyanobacterium, assembly GCA_038260455.1. GTDB lineage: Bacteria > Cyanobacteriota > Cyanobacteriia > Cyanobacteriales > Microcoleaceae > Microcoleus. Next base: position 641 of record JBBSNU010000123.1, read on the forward strand.
TTCCGAACTGAAAAATTTCCATTCTCCATTTGATTTCCGCAACGTATGTAATATTACCATCTTATTATCTCTGAAAGATGACTCATCAATCTTTGTGGTTGTTTGTTCGATTCTTACTTTGGCTTCGTTTTCTGAAATTCCCAATATTTCAATTTTTGTTGGTTCGTACTTTAAAATTCTTTTGAAGACTTCTGAAATCATACTTTTTGTTGGTTGAAAACCAGGACAGTTTGGATCTACTGTCGCCATATAGGCTTCAGGATTTCTTTCATTCAAAGCTTTGAACTGCTGCTGAATCAATAATTGGATTGCTGCTTGATCGCTGCTGTTATCAGCTATAATTTCTGTTGAGGTTATGAGTATAGGTTCAGTTAATTGATTGCTGCTTAATTTTGAGTCAATGTTGGTGGTATAACTGCTAAGGAATAACCCTAAGATAAAGGTAGGCAATGCTTTGTTTAAAACTTTAACATTCAAAAGTGACATGGTAAATATAACCTAGGAATTTCTAATGCTACGCTATCATCTACAGCAGCCAGTGTCAATTTGAATTAGTTAACTCTCTTGAATTGTGGGAGACATTGCCATATTTTGTGCTTGTTTCTGCATGAATTCAATGTCCGATCGCAACCAAGTGCGGGGCCCGCTGCATTGATGAGCAACTAACAGCCCCCACAGCCCTTTTTTCGTTAAAATTGGCACGACTAAGTTAGCGCGAACCTTCATGCTACGCAGAAACAGTCGGTGACATTCGTTGATTGGTTCTGTTTCAATATCTGCAATTGATCTGACTCTGCCGGCTTCGTACAATGCTGCGTAGTCGCCGTTAAAACATTCGTCTGGCCCGGTTGAGCCTAAGATTGAGAATTCGATCGCACTCAGCATCTCGCAAGTCACTTGACCTTGCCACTGCCTGTAAAAATAATACAGCACCGCGCGATCGCTCTGTAAAACTTCTCGAATGTCGTATAAAGCTTTTTCAACTAATACGTCGCGCTTGAGCCGATCTGTCAAGCGGTTAACAATGTGTTGCAGGCGATCGCCAGACATGGTATTAACTCCTTCAATTTCTAGTGTACTCGCAAACTATGAATTATTTAACTTGCATCCTCAAAAATTGTCAACTTTTTGAGGTTCTGGATTCTCGCCCGCTCGAAAATAAGTTATTTTTGACTTGACAGTTGTCGAAACGAAAGTAACATTATACTAATATTTTTACTGAAATCGCAATCCTTTCGGGAAACTGGCGGGACACCTGTCCCACACAGGAATCACCAAATCACGAAGGGCGATCGGTCATTTTGAATTTTTCAATTCTTTAATCTGAAATCTCAACTTATTTAACTGCTAAAATCTATCTATAGCAATCCTAAATGATTATACTCGTTACCAGGAAGAGCGAAAGTAACGCAGATCCGGAGGCTCTGCCTCTATTTTCGCAGGCGAGGCAGAGCCTCTGGACATCGGTTCCCAGGCTCTGCCTGGGAACCAGTTATTGAAAATGATTTAGGACTGCTATATAGCTAGAGGAACAATCAAATATAGCGGTTCTCAAGCGTGGTGAGGATAGCCCTATGCCCTATGCCCTATGCCCTATGCCCTATGCCCTATGCCCTATGCCCAGTCGTACCTGATATGAGAGCTCAAACCGCTATATGTCTGTGCTAAAAGAACCTTGGAAACACGAATTTATAGCGACAAATAACATCAAGCTTCATTGTGTCACTCAAGGTTCAGGGCCGCTGATGCTGATGCTGCACGGATTTCCCGAATTTTGGTATTCTTGGCGTCATCAAATCCCGGAATTTGCGTCAGATTATCAAGTTGTCGCTGTGGATCTCAGAGGTTACAACGACAGCGACAAACCCCAGGATAAATCTGCTTACGTTATGGCAGAATTTGTGCAAGATGTCAAGGGAATTATTCAGGGTTTGGGATACGAAAGTTGCGTTTTAGTCGGTCACGACTGGGGAGGCGCGATCGCCTGGAATTTTGCCTATGCTTATCCAGAGATGGTAGATAAATTAATTGTGATGAATTTACCGCATCCGGCCAAATTTGCGGAAGGGCTGCGAACTCCCCAACAATTGCTAAAAAGTTGGTACGTCTTTTTGTTTCAGTTGCCAGTTTTGCCGGAGTTGTTAATTCGGTTGCGCGACTATCGGGCGATCGCCCTTGCTTTTGAAGGCATGGCTGTTGACAAAAGCACCTTTACCCCCTCTGACATCCAAGCTTACAAAGATGCGGCGGCTAAACCGGGCGCTCTGACTGCTACTATCAATTATTACCGCAATATTTCTCGCGGATTGCTCGATCGCCCGAATTGGGATGTGCTGGAAGTTCCGACGCTGATGATTTGGGGAGAAAATGATAGCGCCCTCGGCAAAGAATTAACTTACGGGACTGAAGATTATGTGCGGGATTTTCAGATTCAGTACATTCCCAATTGTAGCCACTGGGTACAGCAGGAACAGCCGCAGTTAGTGAATCGGTACATGAGAGATTTTTTGGCAAGCAAAGCTGTTTGATAAAATATTTTGCACTATTTTCCGCTGGCGCAGGGTTTTCCCCCGGGAGGACTTTTTAGTAATTTCAGTCTGGGACGCACTCCGACGCTCAGAAACCGGGTTTTTCAGCGAGATTGAAGGTCTTAATTAAGTATTTTTGTAAAAAACCCGGTTTCAAGTGAGTCCTATTTTTTCTACTCAACCCCGATGTCTCCAAGCTTACCGACTGCTGATTCCATGCGTCGTGCGCCCGCTCATTTCGCTGGGGTAAATGCGGTAGATTGCTATTACCTCCGCACGGCCCCAAGAGTCAATCCAAGTGCGATTGATGGCGGGTGAAAGTGTGGGGTTGTGTTCTTTGACCAATTCCATCGCGCGATCGATTTCTGGCTGCTGGGTGAGGCGTTCTGCTCGCCCGTTGACGACAACGCTGCGCCAGTATTGCGGATCGCGGACTTCTTCAACTTGCAAGCAGACTTCTGGATTTGCGTCCATATACTTAGTTTTCATCCCAACAGTTGTGAAAATGTATATGTCCGAATCTTCGAGATAATAGTGCATTGGGACAACGTATGGATGCCCTTCAAATACACAGCCGAGGTGTCCGTGCCCTACTTTCTGCAAAAGCTCTTGTATTTCTTTTGAGCTCATTTCATCAATATCTAACATTTTATGCTCCTTATAAGACTTAGGTACTTTAGAGAAATCCCTCGATGTTTAAAATTGCTTCACAAGTTGGGCTTCTGGTCTAATTTATTGCGTTATTGATGCGCCTATTTTTTTCTCTAAAAAATGTATGATTATAGGAATTGTAAGCTTAATTGTTCACAATTATCATCTACCTTTAGACCGAGATTGTTTGTCTAAAAATTTGTATGGCTCTGATGAGTTTTAATATTATGTCCGATCGCGCGATCGCAATCAAATTTGTTTTGATGAGCCATAAGCGGCCCAACATATTTTAAACAAAAAAAATCGTTTGCAGTTAGGACTCAAGTCCTTACTACAAACATTTTTTATTATGAGCTATTGAACGGAGATTATATTAAATCTATCTAACGGATCGTCCTAGCCTAAAGCGTCTTTGAGCAAGCTAATAAAGCCTTGTCCTGTCAAAACTTCGATCGCCAGCAGCGAAACAAAGCCAATCATTGCAAAACGTCCGTTAACTTTCTCGGCATATTTGGTAAATCCGGTGCTGACGGTAGCGTCTACATACATCTTAGGCTCGATCGCGAAGTTGTTGAGGAGGCCTTGGTCGTCAACCATCAAGTTGCGTGAAGTCATTTGTTTTTCCTTTGTTGCTTTATGTAAATAAATGTAACAGATTGTTAACTTGTATTAACGTGATATGGCGCACAAAAGTATGTGATATTAGTCACATACTTTTGTACTCAGATGAGTGATAAAAATCCAAAATATAAAATATAAAATATAAAATCGGCGGAATGCTTGCTGAGCAAGCATTCCGCCCGATCGCCAAATTAAATTTAAATGTATAAGAGCTTCCTAAGCCTGATAACGATTATCATTATATTTATGAGTCAACCTACAATCACCGCCGTAGCGGGGCCGCCCGGAAGCGGCAAAACGACCTGGATTCGACAGCAGCTAGCAGCGGAGACAGCACCCGTGCTATATTTCTGCCCCGGAAGTGGCAATGTGCCGATCGACCAAACCTGCATCGCCGCCGAATTCCCCCAAATCAAAACCCTGACAGACGGCGAAGCATCCCTATCCCTACTCGCCAAACACCTAGAAAACGGCGTTTCAGCCTACATCGAACTGGGATTTTACCTGCAACTGACAACACTAGAAAACCTGCTCCAAAGCTTCCCCAGCCGTCGGATCAGCGTAGTGCCACCAGAAATCAAAGACACCGAATGGCATCAGTGGGGCGATGTAATTGTCGAGGGAATAGCCGTCAGCGGGGAAGTGGAAAAACTATCGATTTGGCGATCGCCCGCCAGCGGACAAGTCCTCGATCCCGCCAGCCTCGATATGTTCTGGTACCAAGAAATTACCCAAGGAGCCTACGGCAAAGTTCACAGAGCCAAAGGCATCTTTGACATAGCCGACGGGCGATCGTTCTACTTCGACTTCGCCGCTCAATTCCAAGAAACCGCCCACGAAGAATTGCAACTTCCCCGCTGGCTCGAAGGCCGTCCCCAAAGATTTAGCGGCATAGAAATAGTCGGCGAAAATCTCGATGAAACAGCATTAGGACAAACCCTAGAAGATTGCTGTCTGTCCGAAGCAGTCATGTTGAATTACCAGCAACAAGTCAAAGAAACACTTTTATTAGGAGAAGAAGAAACAGCATGAAAATAGCAGTTATGTCCTGCATTCACGGCAACTACGAAGCCTTAAATGCAGTGTTGTCAGACATTGACCAACAAAAAGCCGACAAAATCTTTTGCCTCGGAGATTTAGTCGGCTACGGGCCCAATCCCCACGCAGTAGTAGAAATGATTCGATCGCTCGACATTCCCACCTGCATCGGCTGTTGGGACGAAGATATAGTCGAAGGTTTGAACTCTTGCGAATGCAGTTATCCCTCAGCTTTAGCCGAAAAAAGAGGCAAATTAGCCCATGAATGGACTAACGCACAAATTCCCTCAGAAACGCGGGAATACTTAGCTGAATTGCCGCACAGTATGCGGGAAGACAATATGTGTTTCGTGCACGGTAGCCCTCACAGCAACCACGAATATTTATTGCCAACAATGGATGCCTTTGCTGCTTTAGAACGGGTATTTTATACGGGTGCTGATGTGCTGTTTTGCGGTCACACGCACGTCCCTTATGTCCGCACTTTAGACGCTGGAAAGATGCAGGTCAAGGTTAGCGGGCCGAGCATTGAAGGAGAAAAAGCTTTAAATTTTACAGCTCCTTTAAAGCGGATTGTGAATGTTGGTTCCGTGGGAGAACCGCGTCACGGACGGCCGAATGCTACTTATGTTATTTACGATACTGACGCAGAACGGGTGACTTTGCGAGAAGTGGAATATGACTATCAAGCAACTTGTGCTGCAATTCTTGAAAAGGGTTTGCCTCCGATTTTTGCGTGGCGTTTAGCTAGGGGTTTAGAGTATGCCGAAAAAGCCGATGATCCGACTCATGTTTGTGAACGGTAGTCATTAGTCAGTGGTCAGCGGTCATTAGTCAGTAGTCAGTAGTCAGTAGCGCCGTCGTAGTCGAAGGGTCATTAGTCATTAGTTATTAGTATGTCCGAAGAGAGGAACGAAGCAATCGCCAAAACTTGAGATTAGTTCATTAAAGAGGTAGATTGCGATTTACCGTTGGGTGGGGGCGGGTTTATGAGATTATTGGTTTTTGGCGATTATTGTTGGTGAACCCGCCCCTACAAGTTTTTGACATTGGTGTAAGATATCAGTTCAAAACATCCTCTAAAAACCATCCAAACTAACCAGACAAAAACTCCGATCGTCCTAAGAATCAACAAAACCAATGAAAAACTGGGCAATATTAAGTGGAATCGAAGGAAATTTAGCGGCTTACGAAGCTGTACTCGCTGACATAAAACGCCTAAAAATTCGCGTTGACGAATTGTATATTTTGGGCGATTTAGTCGGCCCGACAGCAGAGTGCGAAAAGTTAGTTCAACGAGTTCGATCGCCCAAACGAGGAGAAATCGAACCCCAAATCTGCATCGGGTGGTGGGAAGAACAATGTTTTAACCTGCACGGAGTGGGTGCGAACCCAGATGTTGCTGAATTCCGAGAAAAATACAGTGCAGATACGATTAAGCTGCTCTGGGATGCTGTCAGCCGCCAAAGTGTAGAGTGGTTGCGCTCTTTGACTTTCGGCTTTCACGAGTTTGACTGTTTGTTGATTCACGGGAGTACAGTGAGCGCGTCTGACGAACTTACCCCGGAAACTCCGCCGCCTGTAATGCTCGATCGCGTTGTGCGTGCGGATGCTAATACTTTGTTTTGCGGGCGATCGGGCTTGGCTTTTGAGTATCAATTACAGAAGAGTATTATCAATAACTCGGTACAAACTCTTGACTTTCAAGAGCCGCCGTCAACAATCTCTGCAACCCCGCGGCGGGCGATCGGAGTGGGGAATGTTGGTCGATCGCCCGATCGGGCAACCTATACTCTTTACGATCCCGACACAGATATCGTCAAGTTCAGAAACGTCTCCTACAGCGCCCGCAAAGGGTTTGGGGCATAATTCCGTCCCCCGTGGCGATGCTGCAAAAATCCCTAGGGCTGACGCACTCGCAAGGGTGAGAAACCGGGTTTCTTGTCAGGGGATGACGCTGAAAGCCTAGGTTTTTGTCAAGAAACCCGGTTTCTTTGATTTTTTGGCCTCAGTCTCGCTTTCACGCTAGTTGACATGATTTATCAATTATATTAGACTGCATATTGTGTTCAAAGTAACGGTGAATCCCATGACTCTTTCAACCTACACTCCAGGCTTGTACGCTAGTTTCAAACACCAGACTTTCACCCACCGCCAGTTAGTGCCGGTGCCGTCTAAAGGCTTGCTGCGGATTGAACGGGGAGCCGTCCGAGCAGTGACTTGGAGCGACCAGGGGACAGCAATGACCCTGGGATATTGGGGTGTTGGGGATGTGATCGGTCAGCCACTGTCAGGTGTCCAACCTTATCAAATTGAGTGCAAAACTCATGTAGAAATTAGCTACATTCCTGCAAATTTGTACGATCGCTCCTTAGATGAAATTTTTGCCCACGTTCAGCAAACTCAAGAATTTTTCTGCATACTTCGCACCGAATCTCTGCGCGATCGCCTGCTGCAACTATTCATATTGTTGGGGAAAAAGTTTGGTCGCGAAGTGGCACAAGGGCTGTTAATTGATTTGAGATTGACTCACCAGGAGATTTCCGAGGCGATAGGAATTACGCGGATTACAGTAACCCGGCTGATGGCGAGGCTGGAAGAAGAGGGATTTATCGATCGATCCCGCCCTCAATACATTGTCTTAACTTCCCGTTAACTTCGCGTTTTTGACATTTCTGAAAACAATTATATTGATATGAACATCAGGTTTCCCAGTCCTCTTTTAGAGGGCTTTCGCCCGAAGCCAGGGGTTTAAACCCCTGGCGAGCCAACGGGGATAGTGCCAATTTGTGCGATAATCATTATCATTATCGTAAAAATACCACCGCTCATGTCCTCAGAAAATATGGCCTCTGAAAGCAAAACCTCGACTTTAGCGACCCCCATCCGCCCCCGCCGCCTGCGACGCACACCGGGTTTGCGCCGGATGGTACGGGAAAATCAACTTACCGTTAACGATCTGATCTATCCGATGTTTGTGATGGAAGGGGAAGGACAAAAATTTGAGATTGCTTCCATGCCGGGGTGCTATCGCTATTCCCTCGATTTATTGCTTGCAGAAATAGCCGAATGTTGGAATTTGGGAATTTGTGCGATCGCCCTTTTTCCAGTAATCTCAGAAACCAAAAAAGATGACACTGGAACCGAAAGCTACAACCCGGGCGGATTAATCCAGCAAACAGTCAAAGCCATCAAACAAAACATCCCCGAAATAATCGTAATTACCGACGTAGCCCTCGACCCATTCACCAGTCACGGACACGATGGATTAGTTGACGAAAGCGGTAAAATTCTCAACGACTCCACCGTTGAAGTTTTAGTAAAAATGGCAGTTTCTCAAGCCGCTGCCGGTGCAGACATGGTAGCACCTTCCGACATGATGGACGGCAGAATCGGTGCAATTCGCCAAGCCTTAGATGCAGGGGGATACATCGATACAGGAATCCTTGCTTACTCAGCAAAATATGCCTCTGCCTATTACGGCCCGTTCCGCGATGCCCTCGATTCTGCTCCCAAATTTGGGGATAAAAAAACTTATCAAATGGATGCTGCTAATGCTAGGGAAGCACTGAAAGAAGTTGCCTTGGACATCGCAGAAGGTGCAGATATTGTCATGGTAAAACCAGCTTTGGCTTATCTCGATATTATCTGCCAAGTGCGCGAAGCAACTAATTTGCCTGTGGCTGCTTACAATGTCAGTGGCGAATACGCGATGGTCAAAGCGGCGGCACAGTTGGGCTGGATTGATGAACAACGGATTATTTTGGAGACTTTGACGAGTATTAAACGGGCTGGTGCTGATTTGATTTTGACTTATTTTGCGAAGGAAGTTGCTTTGATGTTGCAGTAAGAGGGATTTTTAACCGCAGATGCACGCAGATAAACGCAGATGTTTTGTAGAGCATCTGCGTTTATCTAAAGTAATTTAAGTTGTCGGTAATGCCCTCAGCAGATAAGATCGCGATCCAGTTTGCGTCACGCCAGCCGCATCTTTGTAGGTGTAAGTTCCGTAGGCAGCACGCCGAAATTATTGATGCCAGTAGCGCCAGCTAATGTCACCTTCTGGTCGCCAAAGGTGGGATTTGTCATTGCCAAATTGTTCAAATCTTGGAGTTTACCGTTGTTCCAGACAAAAGCGTGATCTTGATTTATCCCATCCTGGGAGTAGCCGACTACTTGACCGAATTGGTTGATGCCGGCGGTTTGGCCGTTTGCGCCACCAAAGCTGCCGACTCGGAGTTTTAAAAGTATTACTGAAGCTGCGGAGGAAGCCCGGAGGAGTCGCGTTTACGGTGGTGCTCATTGGCTGTCGGACAACCGAGATGGGTTGACTGCGGGCAGGAATTTGGGCAAGTACGTTGTGGAGAAGTTTTAGTTACAGGAATTACGCAAAATTTCTCAATGTATTTGACTGCTGACTCGTGACTAATGACTAATGACTAATGGGCTCTTCTGGGTTTGCGGTGTAAAGTGTATAATGTAGGAACTTTATGCTAGAGCGTCGCTCATGGATTTTCATCTTGACGGATTACTCAATTTGCCAGGCATTACGATTGAAAGATGTATTAAAAATGATAGAAAAACA
>JBBSNU010000124.1:0-10060 GCA_038260455.1 Chroococcales cyanobacterium
ACAACGTGATATTTACCGATGTATTCCCTGGTTTTTTCTAGGGCGATTACGTCGCGGGATTCTGACACCACACAAATGGTAGAACTGTCACGGTTGGTGTTGCGGCAAATGTCGCAAACAGGTTCAGCGGATAAGTGAAAGCATACCTTACAAAAACCCACTTGTTTTTTGGCATCAATCATAGATTGAGCTAGGGCTTGCACGTCTTCTTCTGGTCGCTTTAAAATATGCAAAGCGAGTCGCTGTGCTGTTTTTGGCCCGACTCCTGGTAAGCGCTGCAATTGTTCGATTAAACGGGCTAAGGGTCGAGTGTACATAAAATGAAGGAAGAAGGAAGAGGGAAGAAGGAAGAAGGAAGAAGGAAGAATAATATAAATTAGCCACCGCTTATTTTAGCTTTGTAGCCCATTTTTTTGAGAATTTCGGCAAGCTTTTGTTTGTGTTCGCCTTGAATTTCGATTTCGTTGTCTTTAACTGTACCGCCTGTGCCGCATTGGGCTTTTAGCTGCTTGGCTAAATCTGCTAAAATTTCAGGTTTTCCCTGAAATCCGCTGATGACTGTAACTGTTTTGCCGCCGCGTCCTTTTCGGGATGCTTCTACTTTCAGAGTTTGTTGATTTGGGGCAACTTCTGGGGTTCCGCGTTGGAGGGCGGCTGAGTTGTCAGTGTTGCCAAACTCGGAGTAAACAATTCGTTTTCCTGATTGGTTATTGGTATCGGAGTTTTTGGGTTTTGATGTACTCATAGTAGTTTGGTGTTTGGAGTTAGGCTGGGTAGCCGATGAGTTCGGCAGTTCGGCAGGGAATTCATTCCCTGCCTCATAGCTAAAGTCCTCTGAAGAGGACTGTAGAATGTGTTTGAGAATGGTTGATTTAGGTGAGTTTTCAGGGAATATAATCTCTGAGATTTGCGGTTGGTTGTACATAGATTGTACTTGATATTAGCAGTCAGTTAAAACTGACTTTAGCTCTCTCGACAGGGAATTCATTCCCTGGCGGGCTATCAGGGCGATCGCACATTCCCCGGTTTCAATTGAATTATATCGTTTACCGTTGTTTCTGGAGGAGTGAACCGCTGAGGGCGTCCAGGAAGAGAAGAGGGAGATGGATAATTCTGTTGAAGCGCGGGTTTGAGATGGGTGGGGAATTTAATTTTAGTTGGTTAAGTGCGATCGGGCGCAAGCAAAGAACCCCGACTTCGCAGAAGTTGTCGGGGTTCTAATCAATTAGTTTCACCAGTAAGTGGGGATAAACCCGATACCTTCATCGAAACGTTGGCACTGATTAAAGCGTTTCTATATATCGAGGGAATAAAACCCGATTAGAAGCAAATAATGCCAGACCACTCTTGATGTCCTCGACCTGGTTGACACTGAAATTGCCGTCCGACCCAAATAATTCCCCATTGATTTTGGTGGCGTTTTAATTCAACGCGGTGTCGTAGTGCACGGGCTGAATCGTCAGCTAAACCTATTCGGGTGTATAAAATTACAGATGTTCCTTCTCGGGAATATGTAATTGAAATCTCTTCATAACTTCTTCCTTCTTCATCTTCTAACCCCCTAAACAATTGTGCCGCTACGGCTTTTGGATTAGTCGCTGTAATGCGTTCAGAAGAGATGAATTCTTGTACGTTAACCACCTGAAAATTAAAACGTGGATTGTTCGCTGCATTTAGTTTAGCCCAAGTTTTATCGCCGACAATGCCGTCGGGAACCAGTTGTTGGGACTTTTGGAAATTGATGACAGCTTGCTTAGTTTTTTGCCCAAAAATACCATCAATGATACCTGGATCAAAATTTACATTTTTCAAACCTTCTTGTAGCTTGGTGACTTCGGTGCCTTGTGAGCCTTCTTGAAGCAGAATAGAAATAGAGTTCATGATTTGTCCTTGCTTAGTTGTATGTTGTATAGCCTTTCTCAGAAAAATGAGGTACCCGACGGGCATAGGGCATAGGGCATAGGGCATAGGGCATAGGGCATACCTCACTTTTTTGAGAACCACTATATTTCATGTTTGAGATAAAGATGCACTTAACTTCACTACTGAATATATTCACTCCTGAATATACCCATTCCGTATAAACACGTATAAAGCATAAATTTTCTTCAAATACTCAATTTTGGAGATGATCGAAAACGACCGAATCGACCTTTCAGCGATTTGCACACCCGATCGCCCATAGCCCCATCGACTCGATATAATAAAATCTGTCCCCTTATCCCCACAAAGTCCGTGACTGTCACCCCCCTGCGTCTCACTTCCGAAACCGCCACCCAACGCCCCGACTCCCTCGGCAGATTCGGCAAATTCGGCGGCAAATACGTCCCCGAAACCCTGATGCCCGCTTTATTTGAACTAGAAGCCGCTTTCCACAAATACCGCAGCGAACCGGAATTTCAACAGCAACTCCAAGAATTACTCAAAGATTATGTCGGCCGCCCCAGCCCTTTGTATTTTGCCGAACGCCTCACCGAGCACTATGCTAAAGCAGACGGAACTGCCCCCCAAATTTACCTCAAACGCGAAGATTTAAACCACACCGGAGCTCACAAAATTAACAACGCTTTAGCTCAAGCATTGCTTGCAAAACGCATGGGTAAAAAGCGGGTAATTGCTGAAACTGGTGCCGGCCAGCACGGCGTTGCTACTGCCACAGTTTGCGCTCGTTTCGGGATAGAATGCGTTGTCTACATGGGCGTTCACGACATGGAAAGACAGGCTTTAAATGTGTTTAGAATGCGCTTGATGGGTGCCGAAGTGCGGCCGGTGGCGGCGGGTACGGGAACGCTGAAAGATGCGACTTCAGAAGCGATTCGCGACTGGGTGACAAATGTCGAAACAACTCATTACATTCTCGGTTCCGTGGCGGGCCCGCATCCTTACCCGATGATGGTGCGCGATTTCCATGCGGTAATCGGTCAAGAAACGCGGGTTCAGTGTCAGGAAAAGTGGGGTGGTTTGCCGGATATTTTATTAGCTTGCGTCGGCGGCGGTTCTAATGCAATGGGTCTTTTTCACGAGTTTGTCGGGGAAGAAACTGTCAGATTGATTGGTGTTGAAGCGGCGGGCGAAGGTGTGGATACGGACAAACACGCTGCTACTTTGACTAAGGGAAGTGTGGGAGTTCTGCACGGGGCGATGAGTTATTTGCTACAAGATAATGAAGGTCAAGTGATTGAGCCGCATTCGATTAGTGCGGGTTTGGATTATCCGGGCGTGGGGCCGGAACACAGTTATTTGAAGGATGCGGGCAGGGCTGAATATTATAGCGTAACTGATGCAGAAGCGCTAGAAGCATTTCAGCGGCTTTCGCAGTTGGAGGGGATTATTCCGGCTTTGGAAACTGCTCACGCGATCGCCTATTTGGAGACTCTGTGCCCGCAGTTAACGGGGAGTCCGCGCATCGTGCTTAACTGTTCGGGACGTGGCGACAAAGACGTGAACACTGTGGCGAAGGTTCTGAATATCTAGTTTAGCGGAATGTGGGGCGATCGCTCTGTAGGAATCGGTAACAATTAACTTTATTTGTCATTCAAATTCATGTCCAAAGCTTTGGTTTTGATTTCTTTAGGATTGTTGACAATTCTGCCTAATTGTGTTCAGTCCATTTCTGCGCGATCGCTCCCACAAGATTCTATGAATACTAATGTTGCTTTGACGAGTTCGCTGGCTGACTTAGAAAAAGCTGTTAACCAACAGATCAATCAATACCGAGCATCGAAAAAGTTGCCGCCGCTTAGTGTCGATCCGCGAATTACTCAGCAAGCAAGAATTCACAGCCAAAATATGGCGAGTGGGAAAGTTAAGTTTAGCCACGATGGATTTGAGGGGCGGGTGAAAGCAATTTCTATTCCCTATCAAAGTGTGGCTGAAAATGTTGCTTACAATCAGGGCTACAGCGATCCGGTACGCAATGCTGTTGAAGGTTGGATCAAAAGTGAGGGCCACCGCAAGAATATGGAGGGTCAGTTTAATTTAACTGGTATTGGGATTGCCAAAAATGCCAAAGGCGAGTATTATTTTACTCAGATTTTTGTCCGCAGTCGGTGAAGGAAGAGATGGGGAGATGGGGAGATGGGGAGATGGGGAGATGGGGAGATGGGGAGATGGGGAGATGGGTAGATGGGGAATGGGGAGAATTTCTTAATGACCAATTCCCAATTACCGATTACCAATTCCCAATTCCCAATTACCGATTACCAATTACCAATTCCCAATTACCAATTCCCAATTCCCAATTACCGATTACCAATTCCCAATTCCCAATTCCCAATTACCAATTACCGATTCCCAGTTACCAGTTACCAGTTACCAATCATAATGGAATTTCCAGATTTTCAAGTGTGCGATGGTGATATTTCCGATGCTCTGTTATCTTATTATTTGACGGCGGAGGCGATCGCCGTTGATACCGAAACAATGGGTTTGCTACCGTGGCGCGATCGCTTGTGTTTGGTGCAGTTGTGCGATCCGCAAGGTAAAGTGGCGGTGGTGCGGATTGCTAAAGGTCAGACGGCGGCACCGAATTTAAAAAAGTTAATGGAAGTCCCGAATATTGAGAAAGTATTTCACTTTGCCCGCTTCGATATGGCAACAATGCGCTACAATTTAAATATTGACATTGCACCTGTTTTCTGCACAAAAATAGCGAGCAAACTAGCTAGAACTTACACCAACAGACACGGACTTAAAGACTTAATCCAAGAATTGGAAAAAGTAGAACTAAACAAAACTTCTCAAAGTTCGGATTGGGGAAATTCCGAGCATCTTTCAGACGAGCAACTTAGCTACGCTGCTAACGATGTCCGCTATTTGCTGAGCGCTAAACAAAAGTTGACTACTATGTTGCAGCGAGAAGAACGCTGGGAAATTGCACAGCAATGTTTTCAGTGTTTGCCTGTGTTTGTAAGTTTGGATTTATTGCAGTACGATAAGGTTTTCGAGCATGGGTAATATAGCAGAAGAAAGAAGGAAGAAGGAAGAATAAAGAAAGAAGGAATAAGGAAGAAGGAAGAATAGACGTATCCGCTCAATAAATCGGGGTAGACTACCTTGTTGGGAACGATTTTGCGATGTTTGAGGCTCGTCAGTGAGCGATTTTCCCCGATTTATTGAGCGGATACATTTATTGCATTTTTGCTTGCAGTTCCTAGCGCTGCTTTTTGGCTGCTTCTGTTTATGCCTTATATGCTGATTTCTCAGCATTGAATTCGTCGCCATCAATCACCATAAAATCAACCTCAAATTACCACTTTAATTGTAATTATAAATTACGAAGATGTTTGTTAGTTATTTACATTATTTTTTAAATGGTCTGTAGCGTCGTAAAAAATCAAAAATTAAAAAAATAACTCGGGCGCTTATCATAATGTGCAGGTATATTTTGTATGCTATAAAGTCTAATACTGATTCTTTTTCTCTTTGTATTTTAACTGGCTGAGAACCGCTAACTCTGTTTGTTAAATTAATTTTCGTGTTTAGACTGGAATCATTCACAGAGAGGTTATATTTTATTTTTTCGATAAGGAAGTCCCAACTAGCAGGATCGAACCGAATGGTATCGTCAGCACCACTTTCTTCTAAGTATCTCTCCCTCTCACCTCCCATGATTTGACCACACAGTTTTAAAATAACGGGAATTTGTGCGATTTCCGGGTTAAGTTTTAACATTTTGGCAATCTGCACCCCATTCACTTGCGTATTATTGTATTTACCCGAATAAGCTGTATTGACTACAATTATATTCACTTGTTTATTAGCTGCGATTTGCAGTGCGGTTTTTACGTCAAACCCATAATATGCAACCCAATTCGCTTTAAACATAAACATTTTCGCTGCCATCCCAAAATGCAACAAATTATCTCCAACCATTAAAACCTTTGTTGACGCTTTAAGCTGTTCAGGTTCATCAATCTCTGCGATTGCACAACAATTCATAGGATGAAAATTAAAAACAGCAATTATTTTTAAATGTTCATTTTGAAAACCCAGTAAATCAGACAAGGCTTGTGCAGGAAATGAGCAATAGACTAAATTCCACCGACAGGAGTTTTTATCTAGATCACAAACCAGTAATTTGACATAACAAAGCCAAAAAAAAAATCACTCATTTTTTTATTCTACTTAATTCATTACTTTTTTATAAACAAGTTGGTGCTTTAAAAGTATCCGCTCAATAAATCGGGGTAGACTACCTTATTGGGAAGGATTTTGCGAGGTTTGAGGCTCGTCAGTGAGCGATTTCCCCCGATTTATTGAGCGGATACGAATAGACAACATTACAAAAGTCGCTTTCTTCTCTTTAAATTCATCTGCGTCTATCTGTGTTTATCTACTTTGAATCTGCGGTTGACCGGCTCTATCAAAAATTTATGGAAGAAGTCTATTCAACACTTAGGACAGTTTAAAGGCTGACGTATAGGTGCTAGAAACCGGGTTTCTATGAGTTTTGCGAAGAGGAACGAGAGATACAGGAAGAAACCCGGTTTCACTCTTGTAGCGAGTCCGATCGCAAAAACGGCCATTTATTTCTAATTAGGGCTGTTCGGGATTGTGTTCGTGCATCAAAGCTTCAAGTTGGTCGTCAACATTTCTGACAACTTGTTCCAAAGCGGGTAAACCTTCCAAAGGCAAAGGAGAAAGCCGAGTTCGATCGCGAATTTGATTCACTTTCCGCTGCAATTCTTTGGCCAGTTGCAGCGCGTCCCGACTCAAACTAGACAATTGCTGCTGCTGGTAAAACCTCAAAGCTGCTCCCCGCAACACTTGTAACGTCGCTTCTTCCTTCCCGCCCACTGCCATTACCCGCAAGCGCAACAGCAAATGAGTGTTTTTATATATGCGTTCAACTTCAACTTGTTTGGGCTGTTCGATTGGGGAAACAGGCATATCTGTCATCCGCTTCAACTCATCGATGACTTGTTCAAACAGCACGGGATCGATACCTTCGAGGATCGATTTCAAAACGCCGTCTTGACTCCAAAGAATGCGGCCTTGCGACTGGGGCCGCTCAAAAAACAGGCGGCCGATACCGTCTTGCAGCACTCTACCGAGCAATTCTTCCAGCAGTTGGGGCGCGGGCAAAGTTGCCAAAACTTCCACAGGGCTGGACAAGTACAAGGCTTCGACATCCAAAACCGGCACCTCTGCTGGTGTCGGGTCAACTTCAGCGCTTGCTGGTTTGATTGCTGCGGAGGTCGCTTTAAACCCGCTAGCGGGAATGGAGGGTTTGGGGAAAGAGACCGGGGTTTTTGCTTCGGATGCGGAATTTGCTGGTGCGGGATTTTTTGGTGTTGGGGCTGCTGCGGTTTTTGTCGGGCTGGGTTCTTTGACTTGGTTCCCGTGGAGCAAGTAAGCTGAGAGCATCGAGCGTTGAGTTTCCGAGGAAATTTGCTCGGTTGTGACTGAGCAATTCATGTAAGCTAAAATCCGCTGCACGTAGTCCAAGGCGGAGTCATCTTGCCCATCGACTACGCCCAATTTAAATATATTGCCTTCTAGCGATATAGGCAAAACTTGATAGTAAAGGCAAGCTTCAAAGGGGACAACTGTGTCGATTAGTTGAAATATTCGATCGGAGTCCATGTCCATTGTAGCCGCCAAGTCTGTTGAAGATGTATGTACCATTAGCTGTTTTGTAGTCGGAAGCGCGATCGCGCCACAACAACCTGATTTATATGATTAAACGCTGCAACTTCCCTGACGGAGACATTCGTCTGAAAACCGGAAGCTTCGATCAAAAAAAATCCTCAGTCTCAGAATTTTTTCCCTTCTGTGTTGCCGTTTCAATATCTACCGAAAGATTGACTTGCGCGCTGATGGCGAACACTGGATCGATCGCGCGGCTGACAACGACAGAACGATCTCAGTAATCCGAAGTATTGCATCTGCACCACAATCGATGACTTGCGAGCAACGGCTAAATTGAGGATTTGTTAAAAAATCCTGACAAATCGATCGCGCTGCTCATATTTTACCCCACAGAGTTCGCCGCGAGGGTAACGATCGAGATATCCTTAGCCCGGGCTGCGATATCCCGATCGATCTTAATTCGATCGCACCAATGGCTATCGGCGAAGTTTCCAGGGGAAAAATCGCAGGAATCTGTAGCTAGTCGGGCATTGATTAGTAGCACGCATTCTGCAAAATCCTACTGTCAATTAAGAATTAGCAATTGCCCGCAACCAATGGCCGATCTAGTCGTTGCGGAGAGATTGAGCTGCTAAATAAAGTTTGCTCCACTCGCCGATAACTTGATTAGTTTTCAGCTTTAATTCAGATGCGATCGTCTCTACACTTTTTCCGGCCTTCAGCGATTCGACCAACTGCAGTTGCACCGGCGTGAGATTTCGTAAATATTGTTCCCACAGAGCGGGAGTCAAGCCCAAATTGTGTTCTTTGAGCGAAGTTTCCAGCCAGTTAGCGACTAATTCCGGTGCTTGTTTGACCGCAAAAACCCGAATCGCGTGGTAACTGACTTTTTCTCGCAAGCGGTAAATTTGTTTGATTGGAACGTTCAAAGCCTCAGCAATTGCCTCTTGGGAACGGCCTTGCAGGTAAAGCCGCAGCCACTGACAAGCCAGCGGATCGACTTGATCCCTCAAATAATTCTCAAATTCTTGCTGGACAATCTGCCGCCCCGCTTGTCGCTCTTCCCAAACTTCATTTTCTCGGTAATCGGACATCGCCTGGGTGTCTAGCAGACTGAGCGGTTCCTCTGTATCGTCGGGTAGAATTTGTTCCGACACCAGCCGCACCCAATCTCCCGCCGGGACTTGCGTCAACCCGCCCCGCTGGGAACGCCGCAGGTAGTTGACGAAGCGGTAAACCAGCAGCGGTTGGTTGCGGATGGGCCGCAAACAGTATTCTTCTGTACTCGCTAGCAGCAAAGCATTTCGCAGGCGTTTGTCTGTCGTGCATTCGGCAATCCAGGCGACTTGCTGCTGCAGGTAGCGATCGGAATTCAGCATTTCCTGAATCACTTCTTGCAGTACCTCCACCGCACTCCGCTGTCTGTCGCGACTCAGGGAAACCCACGCTTGGATTTTTTGCCTGAGCACTACCAAACCGCCCAGCCGCCCGATCAAGTTGCGGTAAGCTTTTTCTGGCGCGACTCCCAGATACCGCTGCTGTAAAATTCGATATAAAAAGTCGATCGCCCCACAGGCGACAGTGAGTTGAGTCGGATTTAGAGAGTCAAATCTTTCTGGCTTGTCTCCCAACAGCCAGCGGACAACACTCTCGCGAGTGCTAGAACTCTCGTCTGGGCAATCTTTTTCTAGTCGCGACTTCCAATCTTGTGCCAGTCTTTCCGCCAAGGTCATGAGCTGTTGAGCTATTGTCTTTCACCCCGATTTTACGTGGTATGCTGATCATTTGAGTCTTTTTTGGATCTAATTAGATTTGCGTATCGGTAAAATAGTTCCATTGCGCGATCGGCGATCGCAATTCCAGGCTCTTTTGACGGCAGATCCATAACTTTTGTAACGATCGAACGGGCAGATTAATTGCCTATTGACAAAAACACCTAAGAATGTTATATGCCTAACTTTTTATTAGAACTCGGTACCGAAGAACTGCCCGCATCTTTTGTCGCCAGCAGCGTCCGGCAGTGGGAACGGCTAGTACCTGCAACTCTCGCCGAACAATCCTTGACAAATGACTCAATTAATGTATATGCCACTCCGAGGCGTTTGGCAGTTCTGATCAAAGGATTGCCAATCAAGCAATCAGACAGAGAAGAAGAGGTAAAAGGCCCGCCCGCAAGTTCGGCTTTTAAAGATGGGAAACCGACGAAAGCAGCGGAAGGTTTCGCCAAAAAACAAGGTGTAGAAATTGATGCTTTGGAAGTTCGCGCTACTGATAAAGGCGATTTTGTGTTTGTGCTCAAACAGATTCCGGGGCGGATGACGGCGGATATTTTGACTGAACTTGTGCCGCAGTGGATTAATAAGTTAGAAGGTAAAAGATTTATGCGGTGGGCTGACGGAGATTTGAAGTTTCCGCGCCCGATTCGATCGATCGTAGCGCTGTTAGATGATACTGTACTGCCGATCGC
>JBBSNU010000125.1:0-10027 GCA_038260455.1 Chroococcales cyanobacterium
AGAGCGAGAGTACCAAAGCCAAAAAACCGAGCCACTTTCCTAAACTCACAACATACACCCCTCTATTTCTATTCACTAACACTTAACTGGATCAAGGAGATTTTTTTTGCTAAACTTTCTACAGCGAGAGTGAGCGATCGCGTAAATTCCGCATCTTCACTGTATTCTGCAGCAGCCAAATCGATCGCCCGCTGACTTTGGCTAATTTCTACTTCCCGACTCCAATCTTGTACGGTACTGTCTTTATAAACCGCTTTTAAAAATCTAGGTAAACCTGGATAAACTCAGCGGTATAAGTTTCTTAGCATTCTTTCCTAGTGCTGACGCTTCCTCGGTGTCGAGGTTGGCCAGGAAATCCCAGTTAGAGACGGTATAATAATCGTGTCTGCGATTAATTATCCCGGAACATTTCATTTTGGTATTTAGTTGATTCCACAGGCTCGCCTTCGTGCTTATTTGAGTTCACCTCAAATAAGGCGGTTAAGGAGCCTGGTATTTTTTCAGACAGTCTCATTCCTCTACGGGCAATGACTAGCGCCGCCGCTTCATCACTAGCTAATCCATACATTCTTAAATACTTGACTAAGCCAATGATGCTTGTGTAAGCTGGGTTGACCTTGATTAACTCAATCCCACGATTAGAAAGTATTGAGCTTAGTAATTCATAAAACTTAGAGTATGCCCAACTTGAAAGCATCCTAGCGTATTTTCTCCCACGTTCCCTCAGTTGTTCTTTCTTCGTGGTAAAGTCTAATTCTTCACAGATAACCGGACAGTAAAACTTGATAGCTAATACCGATAATTCCAGACAAGCTTTAACGATTTGTGCCTGTTGTTGACCGTTTGGTAATCCAGTTTGTAATGGTATTTTACCCTGTGCTTTTAAATTACCTTCAGTGTCAATATATGCCCAACCAATTGAACCAGGATTCATGTCAATCCCAATACAACCATCATCAACATAACGGGATACCCGCTTGACTTCTAAGGGCGTGAACTGGACAGCAGCGCACCACTTACCCGCCTTATAATAGAATTGCCAAGTTTTAGCTCCTGTTGCTGGTAATCGGTTAATATTTCGTGGAAAGTCACCAATTTTAGATTCTACATATTTACCAAACTTAGACTCTAAACAGGCGGGTACTCTAAATCTTAAATTATTGCCATCCCATTGACAGGCTTGATTCCCAAAAGATTCATTCTTGCAACCTACTATGAATACCTGGTTTTTCGGTACTTTTACTCGGATAGGAGCTACCTTAATTACCGCAAGCTTCTGCAAATATCTCGCCAGTTTACGTTTTTTATGGTGGATTTGAAAGCGTAAATTCTGCCAGTTGGTTTGGCGGTATTTTAAGGAGCATGACAAAGGAAAACCACAACCTTTTTTACTATTACGCCAATTCTTAACAGCGTAAAACTTCCGACCATTTTTTAGTTTCTTTTCTGCCTTGAGCAGCCAAGTCTCACAGGATTTTGCTTTACTTTCTAAGGTTTTGATGTGTAATTTTCTGCATTCTCTGGCACTACCTAGCTCACCATTGGCGGCGGCTATAATGCCATTGGCGTGACGTTTGCTGACACCATAAGTTGTTTGTATATGTGTGTTCCACTTAGACTTATTAAATTCTTCACCGCTCAACATAACCGCTACAGTTTCACATACTGCCTTCTTAAATATAGGAGCATAAGCGCTAAGAAACATCTCTAGTTGAGTTTTGCCCAGAGCATTTAACTCATCTATCGGTGTTGGTAGTGCTTTGCAGTACGAGAGGGATGGCATTGTGAGTGACTTTGGCGACAATTCAAATCTATGTATATTCTACACTCTTAAGCTTTGCTAGAAAGCCGATATTTATGGTCTGTCTGATGTGTTGCCGAGATTTATCTGCCATAAGTATAGGTAAATCTAGGTATTTTGACTACTGCCAACAACCCCAATTGCTATTCCCTGTTCTTCATTCAAAAGCGAAAAGCAAGGAATATCTGATGAACCATCACCCACATAAATGACTTGCGTTAGCGGGAGGTGCAATTCTTTCGCCGAAGCATCCCGATAAACAAAAGTCTTTCCATTGTCATCATCTTTTGCAGCGTTGTCAATGCCTTTAGCAAGTTGGAACAAATAGCGGGTTTTTTCTGTGTGAGTCACAAGTTTTTTGAGAAACTCAATCCCGCCATCTTTACCATAAGAAAACTCGCAACCCCACATTGTTTTTGCGATCGCCAGCAAAAACGTGAGATTGAACTGAATTATGGAGCCACTTGCATCATTCTGCCAAGGTAAAATCTACAGCGAGTCTTTGCCAATTGTCAATGAGGGTACGCGCCAAGCCAGAAACAGTGCTGGCAGTCCCAAAAAAACGGCAATCTCTACCACAAATGCGATCGCGCTCAAACTTAACCAGGTTTTCAAGTTTGAGATTTTACTTTTCATTTTCTACAGCGAACCAACCAGCCCGAGGCATCCCAAATTGCGACGGTTGAATTTTTGAATAGGTCAGCTTTTTTTATATTCCAGCGATTAACTTTGTACGTAGATACCCGTGAAAGTGTTAATTTTAGGACTTAATCATATCCGGTCGATTACCGTAACAAAAATCGTTTGTAGTGCGGACTTGAGTCCGCAACCAAGCAAGCGGACTGAAGTCCGCACTACGAACCGATATTACGCACAAGTCGTCAGAAATCGGGTTTGATGGACGAAAATTTTAGGTTGAAGCCGCCAGTAAGGGTGAAAAACCAGGTTTCGAGGAGTGGGAATGCGTCCAAGACTGAATTTTACACTTTCACAGTATACCTAGGTCGGGGAAAGATTGTGCAGAATTCCAGTAAATTCCTACAAATCTTACTTAAGATATATTGCCAATCTCGCCAGCGGAAAGGTTGGCAATCTGGTAGTGGTGAAGTTCCCAAACAACGCAATGTTGGGGTTTCGTCGCACTTAACGATCTGTTTTATTTATGTGGATATCGCCTCTATACATCTCTCGCTGCCGATCGCCCTCTATTCCCTTAGAAGTATAGGGCGATCGCTGGTTGCGACTCAATCAAATGCTGGGTAATCCTCCCGAGACACTATTGGACGGCGCGACTGCTGAGCGGTTTACCTATATGGAGGGATGCCAAAAATACCTGAACTTCCTAAATTTAAGAATAGGATAAATATAAATAGCCTATCCGACAAAAAAAACCTCTTTTTAATCACAAATTTTCCTTTTTTGCTTGTCTTTTTACCCAAAATAGGTGAGCGATATGCCTCCGGCACGCTGGGCGATCGCCAGGGATGTATAGCAGTTCTCAGAAAGATTAGGTATCGATCGCTCGCTCAATCCCCCAATCCCCCAATCCCCCAATCCCCCAATCTAAAATCGATAGATTCCCCAATCTAAAATCTAAAATCTAAAATCTAAAATCGATAGATTCCTCAATCTAAAATCTAAAATCTAAAACTTGTACGCTCGCGAAGCCGAAGTATCTAAAATCTAAAATAGACTGATTTCTCACCTTTGTGAAAAAGGCTATGTTATGAAGTGGCTGGAATATCCAACTGAACCCAAATTGTAGAAACATATGACACGGCACAACTCACCCACCGATAACATCAAAGAACCTGTCCGACGCGCAAGTTCTCATCCCTGGTTCGAGCGACTGGCCAGACTCGGATATGCCGCCAAAGGCTTAGTTTACTTTATAATCGGTTTTCTAGCAGCACAAGCAGCTTTTGGAGCTGGTGGCAAAACAACTGATACTAGCGGTGCATTAACCACAATTGTCACCCAACCATTCGGAAAATTCCTGCTGTTTTTGGTAACAATTGGTATTATTGGGTACGTCCTTTTGCGGATTGTTGAAACCATTCTCGATCCGGAACACGCTGGCGAAAAAATGGATGCCAAGCGAATTGTGACGCGCGTTGGCTACGCTTTTAGTGGGTTAGCTTATGCAGGTTTGGCGGTGACTGCTGTCAAATTAATTATCGGTTCCGGTGGTAGCAGTGGCAATTCAACTCAAGATTCGACAGCTTGGTTTTTATCTCAACCTTTTGGGCAATGGCTGGTAGGGCTGGGGGGAGCAATTACGATCGGTGTGGGTTTCTCTTACCTTTATAAAGCATTCAAGGGAAAATTCCGCCAGCAATTCAAACTCACTCAAATGAGTAACAACGAGAAAACTTGGGCAGTGCGACTGGGTAGACTTGGGATTGCAGCTCGTGGCATTGTCTTCACTATTATCGGCTTTTTCTTAATTCAAGCTGCGAAGCAATCAGATGCCAGTCAAGCTAAAGGATTTGGTGAGGTGCTCGCATCCCTGGAACAACATCCGTTTGGCCCGTGGATTCTCGGTTTAGTGGCTTTGGGTTTGATTTCCTATGGCATCTACTCATTAGTTCAAGCTCGTTACCGACAAATTATGCACTGATAAAGTGGTAAAGATTTTAGGTACTGCATTAGCTTTTTTAACTGCTTTTTTTTGAAATGGTAATTGCAGCAGCGTTACGGCCCCCTAATACTTTAGCTTTATCCGCACTCATTGTTATTGGTTTAGTGCTGACACACCTATTTGCCGGACAGTTACGGTTTACTTCTATCCGTCGCAGTCGCTGGCTTTCAGGAGCGAGCGGGGTTTCGGTTGCTTACGTTTTCGTGCATATTTTGCCGGAATTAAATCAGCACCAAATGGTATTAGATAGACTAAAAACAGGGGTTATTTCCTACCTAGAACACCACGTTTATATAATAGCTTTGTTAGGCTTGATTGTATTTTATGGACTGGAGAAAATGGCAAAATTATCCCGTCAAGGCCGCAAAGGTGAGGTCACCAGTCCTGGAGTTTTTTGGCTGCACATTGCCTCTTTTTCTATTTACAACGCTCTGATTGGCTATCTGCTGCTGCATCGGGAAGAACCGGGCATTACCAATTTGCTGTTGTTTTCTTGTGCAATGGCGCTGCACTTTGTAGTGAACGACTTTGGTTTGCGGGAACATCATAAATATAGTTATGACCGCATCGGACGCTGGATACTGGCAGCAGCTATTATTGTGGGGTGGGTGTTAGGTAGTGCTACTGAGATTGGCAAAGCTGCGATCGCAGTTTTATTTGCTTTTTTAGCCGGAGGAATTGTTCTCAACGTCCTCAAAGAAGAACTGCCAGAAGAACGGGACAGCAGCTTTTGGGCATTTGCCCTTGGTGCGGGAATTTACACCAGTATTTTGTTGGCTTTATAGAGGAATGAACGACGTTGATGAGTACAAACGGCGCGGTTATCGAGTTGCAGCTTGGGTGGGGCAGGCGTTATTAACCATAGCAGTAATAGCTGCTGTCAGTCAGGGAAAATGGCAAAATGCCTTGGCGCTAGGATTATTTTTAGCAGCATCCGTGGCGTTTCTAGTGATGAAAAATCGCTTGCCAACGCTGTTTGATTTCCTGTTTGTGTTTGCGGCTTTACTCAATGCTGGAGGCTGGGTGTGGGGACTATTTTACCAGCAGGGGCCTTATGATGAAATTGTTCATGCTTTCACGATTTTTGCCGTGACTTTAGCATTGACTTTTTTAGCCTACAGTTCAATGTTGACGATTTATCGCGATCGCAAACTGCTGTACTTGCTTACAATAACCAGTTTTGGAATTGCGATCGGTGCTTTGTGGGAAATTACCGAATGGACGGCTGGTATCGTTCTTTCTACCAAAGTGATTGGGAGTCTGGATGATACGATTATGGATTTGATTATGGATAGTTTTGGCTCTGTAGTAGCCGCCCTCACTAGCTTGTGGGCGTTGCAAGAATGGACTCGCCCCGGTGCATCTGTCGTCAATAGTCCGATCGACGATCGCGCTTAACTCAAAGCAACACCATCAGTTTTTCCTCAATCATCTTTCATCGGATAGATATTTTCTTAGGGCCTCAGACGGATGGCAAGGTTGGGAGATTTTAGGTTAAATGGGTATACAAGCAAGATTTTGAAATGTAGAACATAGAAAATCCACCTTTTGCTCAATTAAATTTTTATTAGTGTAAAGAGGTTTGTTGTTTCAATTTAGGAGGATTTTATGAAAATAAAATCATTTTCAACCACAATTGCACTGACTCTGTTGAGTTCAACCATTTGTTTCCCGGAAATTGCCAGAGCTAGTCCCAAAGGCTCTATCCAAGTTGCTCAACAAAGAGTATTATCATCGGATATCGACAGTTTTACTGCGTATCCAGTACAGCGATTAGAGTCGGGAACTGAACTCTATTTTGTGCTGCGAGGAACTCCCTATTCGAGAGCTACCTTGACCATCCCAAATGCAGTGCAAAATCTGCCGATGCGGGAAGTTCAACCGGGAGTTTACGAGGTAAGCTACATGATCCGCGAGGGCGATCGCATTTCCGAGAATACAGTCGTGCGGGCAAATTTGCAACAGGGCGATCGCATCAGCAGCGCCCGTTTGCAACAACCTCTCGTTAACAGTTATAGCGATCGCAGCTTTCAATCTTTGTCGATTAACCGCTTCAGCACTCCACCATTACAGCAGTTAGATCCGGGAACCAGACTTAATTTCACCTTGACCGGCACTCCCAACGCTACAGCTACTTTCTCCATTGAAGGAGTGGCCTACAACATCCCCCTGCGGGAAGAATCCAACGGCGTTTACACAGGGGGATATACTATCCGCCGCCAAGACTATTTCCCCGCGGAAGGTGCGACGGTTACTGCTAGTTTGCAGTCGGGGAATCAAGTTATTCGTTCCCGTTTAGATCGAGATTTAGTTGCTGGCGATGATAGCAGTGTTAAGACTGCCGAAATCCCTCTACAAATTATCACTCCCGAAGAAAATGCTCGCGTCAGCGGGACGGTTAAAGTAGAAGGACGCAGCGCACCAAATGCCACAGTTAATGTCGAGGTTCAGGCGAATTCTTCTGTAGCAGGTTTGTTTGGGTTTAAACGAAACATCGTCGAACGCACAATTAAAGCGGACGACCAAGGTAACTTCAGCTTTGCTTTTAATCCGACCATTTCTCTACCAGGAACCCGATACGAAGTGAACCTCAGTTCTAACAGCGGCGATCGCACCAGCGAACAAACTTTGGTACTGTTTCAAAAGTAAGCAGTTACCAGCGACTGTTTGCTGGCTAAAAAACGGGCCAACTCTGACTAAATTTGAAAGATTCCATACATGAGGTATCTATGAATAAACTCAATCGTTGGAAAAAAACTCCAAAGATCTTACAAATTATCTCTGGAAGTTTATTAATCGGTCTGCCAAGCATCCCACTTGCTGCATCAGCAACTCCTCTTTCTACACTCAACTCCTGTCCGGGCATTTATTATGAAGAACCTTATAACAGTAATGTTCTGGTTCCCCAGGGATGTCGGCCGAATGCTGCAAGTCAAAGATTGAATCAGCAAGGGTTAGGTCAAAATATGGTTCCTCCCGTGAGGCCAACGACTGTTACACAACCACCTTTGCCAAGAACAAGACAGACTCCCATTGCCACTGTCACACCAATGGCAGGTCAGGTGAGCGTGAAATTAACAAACGGCACAAATGCGCCGATTTCCTATCAAGCGATCGGGCATACCGAATCCCGAATGCTAGCACGCGGAGCAGAAATTATTATGCAAAATCTACCAACGCCTGTGACTGTCACAATGGTGCGCGTAGATGGAGGACTGCTGAAAGTCAAACCCATGTCTAGTTCTCAAACGGAGATGCTAGCAGTTTTATTAGATGAAACGGCTAATTTGGATGACAATCAAGGGGTTTTAAGAATTCAATCTGACGGTCAAGTTTTTTTGAATTAGGTAATAGAAAGACCAGGTTTTGAACACAAATTCCGTACCTTCACCAACAAGAGGACTAAGGCAAAAAAAACTGATTTCTGGGAAAATAATGGCTGCTCGCTTGAGATGCTTGATGCAGAAACCGAGTTTTTGGGGCTTGATACGTCCAACACTGAACAAAATAAACAGGAAAATCAAGGAGGTTTTTTAATGGTTAATAATCGTTTAAACAATTCTACTCACAAGCTATCGAATGCTCGGGTAAGTGCGATCGCCCTCGCACTCTCCGCCATGCTGCTTCCGGCTTGTTCTACCCCACAGCGGGAAGCTACGGCACCTGCAACGCCCGGAACGGTTGCCACGACAACTGAGAATGTGGTCGATAAAACAGCAGCACTGCTTGGTAAAACTGTGACGGTCAGAAGTAAACCCATCAATAAATTGGGCCCATCGACTTTTACAATTAGCGATCAGAAGTTTTTTGGCAGCGAAACGATTTTGGTTGTCAATGCCACAGGCAAGCCTTTTGTGTTGCCGGCTGAATCTGGTCAAGATATTCAAGTAACGGGAACTGTTCGCAAATTTGTCTTTGCAGATATCGAGCGCGAGTACAAATTAGGCTTACAGCCAAACCTGTACGCCGAGTACGAAAGTAAACCTACGATCATTGCACAATCGATGGCGCTATCCCCCACACCGGGGGAACTCACCTCAAACCCCAAAAAATACTACGGCAAGACACTAGCGGTGAGTGGTGAAGTTGAAAGCATCAGAAGTCCAAACTCGTTCACCTTGGATGAAGACAAATTAATTGGCGGAGAAGATTTGTTAGTGATACACACCGTTCCACAACCAACCGTGAAAGAAGGCGAGAAAGTTGCCGTAACCGGTGTGCTGCGTCAGTTTGTCCTCGCTGAACTTGAGCGGGACTATGATCTGCAATGGGATTTGACCTTGAAGCAGAAGCTAGAAGTCGAGTATACCAACAAACCCGTGCTAGTTTCTACAGGCGTGTATCCCTCAGCCATTCCTGACTGATGAATATACCTCTCAAATAACTCTTGTGGAACAGGCTATTTGAGCCTGTTCTTTACAGGATTTTAGAGGAGAAGTCTAATAGAGGACTCATATCGTGTGCGATCAATTAAGCCCGATAAATCAGGTTCGTAGTGCGGACACCAGGACGCTCTTAAACTGCGGACACCAGGACGCACTACGAACCGTTTTTGTGAGGCTAATCGATCGGACATGATATCACTCCGGGATGATGAGAAACCGGGTTTGATGCACTAAAATTATTGGTTGTTACCCACAGATTAAGTAAAAAACTAAGGTTTGAAGGCATTGATGCGTCCAGGAGCGATCGCTTGCCCCCGGACGACCGGCCGAAAGAACCTCTTCCTTGTCTCGTTTGTGATAATTATCAATTCAGCAATAAGGTGTATATCATGAATCAATCAGAATCCGTATCGCCACCACTGCTCCAAACCAAATTCATCGAAAATTTTCGTTGGTTCAGTCGATTTAGCTTCTGGGTACAGTTATTGTTTGGTGCGGTTTCCGGTATTACTTTAATACTTGCCATGTTGAGCCGCAACCTGAGCGAGCAACCCAATAATCCAGGTATTGGGTTCGGCGTAGTTTTAGCGATTGTTGGTCTTGTCTTGCTTGCTTTTAGAATATTTTGGGATTTTCGATATCGGCTTTTAGGCAGACGTTTGCAAGGAGGCGATATCCAGTTCTATCCCAGCAAAGAAGATATTACTCAAGCCTTACGAATTGGATTAAATTCTAGTTTGGTGGGGCTACTGATCGCGTTTATCGCTTCGGAAGGAACCGTGGGTGTAGTTTTAGCAAAAACGCTCGCTCAACCACAAGCGCTCGCAACTAATATGCCAGAAAATGTGATTCGTTCCCTAGATATTTTTGTGACGATGGCAAACGTCAATATGATTGGCGCTCACTTTTTTGGAGCTGTTACTTCTCTTGGGTTGCTCAATTGGGTAGATGAGTAGTTGGCAGCAAAAAACACAACTATTATGCCGTCACGACTTACAAAAGGTGGTATATTTAACTGATATCGCGTCCGGTAGATTGCCACAACCAAAACGATTCGTAGTGCGGACTTTAGTCCGTAAAGTGCAAAAAAAAAATTAAATCTGCACGCGCGATCGCATCTTATACCATTTTTCTAAAGATGTGCTATAGATGAAGTCTTAGCCCCCCCTTAGTAAGGGGGGTTGGGGGGGGTAATATCTA